>CAZSLR010000187.1:0-4163 GCA_964607635.1 uncultured Oscillospiraceae bacterium | reverse complement strand
TAAAATTCATTGAGTTTGAATTAATCTCATTCCCGGTATTATCAATTTCATTTATCTTGCTCTCTATAATCTCTAAGGCTTGATCAGAAAACCCGGGGCCATTATCTGAAACTACGATTTCATATCGCCCTTCACGAATCTCGCCTTTTATATGGATACGCCATGGCGGCATTATTGTAGCACAGTAACGGATCGAATTTTCAACCAGAGGCTGTATGCACAACTTAGGCACTTTTATATGCATCATGTTCTCTGGAATCTCTATTGTATAGAATAGCTCATCCTCATACCTGCTGGTCATGCAAGCGAGAAAATCTACAGTATTTGCTATTTCATCTTCTAATGATACCGTTGCCTCGCTATCGGACGATATATATCTAAGAATGCTTGACATCGACTGACACATCGACACTATCTCCTGATTCATATTCTCATGTGCCATACTCTGTATTGTAGCAATGCTATTGTACAGAAAATGCGGGTTCATTTGAGACTGAAGTGCAAGCATTTTTGACTGCATTTCCTGATTTTTTAACAAAAGCTGCTTGTTTAAACTGTCAACGAGCTTATGCTGCATATCAATAAACCTGTCATACAGCATAATCAATTCAACCGCATTTGTACTGATATCCTTCTTGACAGCATACCCCTCAAGGCTTATGTTTTTCATTTCAGAGTAAATATGCTTAATAGGCACAGTTATTCTATTAGCTGCAATATATGAGAGCCCAAGCGCAAATGCTAAAGATACAAGCGCAATAAGGATGACATTTCTTATATAGCTGCGTGTAGGCATGAACAATGAACCTTCATCGATCACTATCGCAGTCATAAAATTGTCGTCCGAAACAGTATGAGTGACGAAATATTTTGCGTTCTTGTAGTCAATTTCCGCAAATTCATCGGTTTGTGCCACTTCTGCGATCTGATCATATACAGACTTTGACAATGTTTCATTTGTATCTGTTGAGTGGATTAAACTGCCATAGCTATCGAAAACGAAAATTTGCTCACCCACCACACTGTTATAGGAAATAACCTGCGATAATAACTGCCTCATTGATTTCTTGACCTCAATGAAGCCTAAGGAATTATTGTATTTGTCGAAATATTTACGTGACAATGATAAAAAGAGCTTGCCTAACTCATCAGTTGAATATTTTGATATTTTGGGGTCATTGCCCTCATATGTTAGAATACGTCCACCGTCGCGCTCTTCAGCTGCTTGATACCAGGACATGTTGGTGACAGAATTGTCATAAATCTCATTGTTTAGTCCTGAAGCTATTACAGTGCCATTGGTAGAATATAGATTCGCTTGATCAACAAGTCGATTTGGACCGATGCTATTAGCCAAAAGAGAGTTGATCGCTTTTAGACTTTCATAATCTCCTTGATTGCTCAAATAGTCGCCATAAGCGTCCTTGATCAATTGAGAATAAGCGATATTAAGTGATACCAGATTCATTTGCCATATTTCACGTTCCATAGCTTCATTGAGAGAAACACAATTTTGTCTCAAGGCCGCAAATGTTCTGACGTTGATCTTTCTTGACTCAGTGATTATGAAGTACATAGACAGAACAAGGAATGGGATCAGGATAATCAAAGAGTAGGTTACCATCATGTTATACCTGATTGACTTATTGATCATGTTCGCCCTGCTCCTTCTTGCTGACTTCTACCTATTGTCACTTCTCAAGCGGTAATAGCTATTTGTTGTGTAACCAACACGTTCCAACTTACCTTCTTGAACCATCCCGCGTAAAATCTCACGCGCTCTTCTCTCGCCAAGACTAAGAATTTTCTGAGCATCGGCGGTTGTTACTCTATTATTATTCGTATACATAAAAGTTAATATTTGATCCTCCTGTTCGTTAAAGACCAAATAATCTGAATGGCTGTTTAGTGATTTGTTTAATTGTTCTCGATAGAGGCAGACATCTACAAAATCGCCCTTCTCTCTGAATTCAGGAGTTCTGAGTCCAGCCGTCTGGCAAGAGGAGATCACTCTGCGTACACCGCTGCCCCATTGCTCGATGAACCCTAGCTCCTTGAACACTCTGGCTATAGTTCTATTTCTGATTTCCGACCTGCCCTGAAGCATATCATCTTCGGTCAGTGTTCCAGGCAAACCTCCTGGAGAAACTATGTTGATAATATCATCATAAATGCCAATTTTGATGTCCCTGCCTGGGTTGGTATAATCACGATGAACGACAGCGTTGATTATGCTCTCCCTGATCGCTTCCTCCGGCACCTCATATTGATCAACTCTTTGCAATCCCTTTATCTCACTTTTAAGACTGATATAATTCTTAATAAAATTTTCAGCCTGCTCAAGCTGAGCAAACAGATCACCTTCATATTCTTTCCTGTCGAGAAATATATCCATATTCAAGCCTTTGAACCGGCTGCACTTAATTCTTACATGCGGAAGCTGTCCTAACAATATCAATAGACCGTTTGTTGGATATAAATTGCTGCTTTCTTCCCTGATCAGTTTAAAATTCAGCATTGCATTCTGGTCAAAGTCATGTCCAATCGCAGCGAATTTCTTCTCAAGGGGCGAGACATCTAAATCACTTAGACTTATCTCTCTATTAATTTCCTGATCGTATCCAAGATTCACACGCTGCCGCTCCAGGTCAATTATATTGTCAATACTTGCCGGTCTATTTGTTGCCCCCACCCTGATATATACTCCGTTATTTTTGCCCTTTTTCTTCAAATAATATGGCAGCAGACTGCCGCGGTAAATCTCAATTACCAAAAGAACTACATCACTGGCAGCAGCGGTATAAATATCCGGAACTATATTAGGATAGCAATTCTCATGAATAATCGAAGCGACCTGATCTTGAAGCTCGAAAACATCAACCTCCGGTTTAAGACCAATTAGTTCTCCTTCGTTATTCACGCCAATAACAATTTTGCCCCCACCTGTATTGGCAAAAGCAATAGCTGTTTTTGCAAGCGAAATACTACTTGGCAGTTCGACCTTGAACTCCATGTTTTTATTCTCGCCTTTTGCGATTGTATCAAGCAGATTCATACGGCACCTTTATTGTCATCGTCGTGGTGTGCCACTAGAATGCCTTGATAATCTTCGGCACTCTTCGGCATTCTTCAGCACTCTTCGGCACTTTCTAATACAATTATAGCGCGTTTGGGTCTGCTTGTATCATCAATCGTTCGACAAAACCAGACAAATTTATGGCAGGATATTGCCGGCAGCACGATATATGTCATACCACTGGTCTCTGGTAAGCTCGATCTCGGTCGCCTTGGCACAGTCAGTCAGACGACCGATGTTCATTGTGCCTGTTACCGGCTGCATCTTAGCCGGGTGACGAAGCAGCCAGGCCATTGCGATAGTTGTATTGGTGACACCATGTTCAGCTGCTACAAGGTCAATTGCTTGATTAAGCTCAGGGAATTTAGCATTATCCAGAAAAACGCCTTCGAAGAAACCATGCTGGAATGGTGACCACGGCTGAATCGTAATATCGTTCAAGCGACAGAAATCAAGTACGCTGCCATCTCGATCAACCGCGGAATCATTAAGCATATTTACATTGATGCCATTGGTGATCATAGTCGCGTTGGTTATACTCAGCTGGAGCTGATTCGCTACGAGCGGCTGTTTCACATATCGCTGAAGCAGCTGAATCTGCATTGGTTTCTGATTGGATACGCCAAACTGACGAACCTTGCCGCTGCTCTGGAGACGATCGAAGGCCTCAGCAACCTCCTCCGGTTCTACCAGTGCATCCGGACGATGGAGCAAAAGCACATCTAGATAATCGGTTTTAAGCCTGCTTAGTATGCCATCAACTGACTTGATTATGTAATCACGAGAGAAATCAAAATCTGTCTTGCCATCAGCCCTTACCTTGATACCGCATTTTGACTGCAGCACCATTTGCTCGCGAACTTCAGAGTTCATGCCAACTGCCTCTGCGAAAATCTCTTCACAGCGGCCAGCACCATAGATATCGGCATGATCGAAGAAGTTGGCTCCCAGCTCAAGGGATGTCTTAATAAATTTCTCAGCCGCTTTCTTATCGAGATCAACTATGCGCATACAACCTACGGCCATTGCCGGTACCTGCATTTCTGAACTGCCCAGTGTGATTTTTCTCATAGTCGTTAGCCTCCTT
>CAZSLR010000186.1:1161-4191 GCA_964607635.1 uncultured Oscillospiraceae bacterium | reverse complement strand
CCCGCAGGCTGGACATCAACTCAATGCGCTGTTTAACGACCGCGATATCCTTCTCGAGCTGATCTCTGCGGTTGCTTAACGCGGCAATGCCTCGTTCAAGTCCAGCCGCCTGCTGCTCAAGCGTCTTGATCTTCTTGTTGTTATCCCAGCCCAGAATGAAGCGGCTGCGGTCATCGATACTATGACGGTCATCCTTCTCATGCCTGTTGTCACCGCTCTTGATCTGCCCGTTTCTCGTGATGGCCCGATTCTCACGTCGGAACTGCTCGACAGTTTCACAGCATGCCAGATTGAAGCGATGCGAGACCTCGCGCTCCAGCCAGTCGGAAAAATGGGTGTCCGGCCTGATCTGCAGCTTGTAGACCAGCGAGTCGGGATGCAGCTCCTGCCTGTTGGCGCCGACCTGTCCACGCACACGGTAGTAGACCAAGCGCCCCTGGAGATGAGTTCGATCGACCCATTCAGCTACAGCCTGATAGTGATGATCCGGCACTAGAAGCGACAGGCCGAAATTGTGCAGCAGCCGCTCGATCGCGCCTTCCCATTGCTGCTCAGACTCATGAACCTGTAATAATTCACCGGCAAAAGGCAGGTCCTCTTCGACTATGCCTGTTTCCTGACATAGCTGCTTCCTGAGAGCAACCTGTCGCTCAGAAATATTACTGCGCCTGGCTCGGAGACTAATAAGCTCTTTTTGGAGCTGGTTAAACTCACTCATCTGATCCCGGAGATCATAGGACAGCTCAGTAAGCGCATTTTGAGATTTTTCCTCATCGGCCCGACCGTCATTTAATAATGCTTCAACCTTCTGTTGCTGATCGATGAAATCATCAGCCGAAGCCGCAGGCTGCAGGTCAAGCTGACGTACAAGCTTCTCGTATTGGCTGAAACGAGTCCGCAGCCTAACTAAAATTTCATTTTGTCTGGATATCTCAGACTTGAGCTGACCGATTCTGTCGCCGCCATTGCGGGCAATGCTGCGCTCAAGCTCACTCGCCTGATTCTGGAGACTAGACTTTTGCTGTTGTGCTTTCTCGACCGAGGCCTGTTGCCTTATGAGCTCGGCTTGAAGATCAGTCAGCTGGCTGGTCAGAAGATCGAGCCTGATCCTTGCGAACCATGACTGCAGGGCATCTCGATATGACGTCAGCTGGCTGGCCTGCAGCTCGGACTCGTGATACTTGATCAGATCTTCTGATAGCGGCTCGAGCATTTCGATCTGCCGTTTAGCCTTGAGTACAGCTTCATGAGCCCGGCTGAGATTATCGAAGTGCTCCAGCAGATTTTCAATTCTTGTTTTGATCTCGAAGGGCTCAAGCATATGATCGCGTACGAAGAGAGTAAGATTGCCAACTGATTTCAGAGATACAGTCTGCAGGAAGAGGTCCAGAGCCTGTTCATTATCTATGCCGAAACGGCGTCTGAACCAGGCACCATAGGGCGGGAAGCTGTCGAAAAGCTCGACGCCTGTTTGCTTGAGCTTCTTGCGCAGACCTGATATATCACTGCCGAAATTGGAGAAATCGTCTGCTATCGACAGGTCGCGCTCACAGGCGGCAAAAAACCTGCTGGGCTGACCGGTCATTTCTCGCATCCAGAATACCTGGGCGATCGTTACTGTTTTCTCATAGCCTTCGTTATGAAATACACCGAGAATTACTGAGTAGCTGTTTTGGTCACGCAGAGCGACAGGCTTGGAGCTGTGATAGTTTTCCTGACGCTCAGATTTGTAGTAGCCTAATACATAGGATCTTAAGGAGCGCTCGCGACTGTCTGCTCCGGCAGCCTTGTTATAGGCTATTTTCTGACTTGGCACCAGCAGCGTAGTAACCGCGTCGACCAGTGTCGATTTACCAGAGCCGATATCGCCTGTGAGCAGAGCGTTTCTGCCCTCAGGGCGCATGATCCATACCCTCTTGTCGAAGGTGCCCCAGTTATATACCTCGAGCCGCTGCAGGCGAAATCCCGCCAATCTGTCATCGCTCATAAACTCAAGCATCAGCTGTTCAGTCATCCTGCTCATCCTCCACCGCTCCGCCTGCCAGCTGCTGGTATTCTGCCAGGCGCTTATCGAAATCAGCCAGCCACTGCGCGTCGACATAGGCCTTGATGATTCTTCTAACCTCATAGGTATTATTCTGTCCGCGCAGCTTCCGCAGGAAGCCAAGATCGACAACCTTGTTGATCAGAGTCTCGATCTGACTCAGAAGCTTGACCTCATTGCTGCCCTCGGGAAGAAAAATTCTGACCAGCTCAGCTATTTCATCACGTGAGAGCACCAGTCTGGTCTCACTGCCTTGAGCGTCTAATTCAACCAGCTTCCTGCGCAGAAGCGCGAGCAACAGACTGACCGGATATGACAGCTGTCTGCGTGTGACTAGTCTGGGTATATCGCTGGTTTCGCCATCCTCGTCCTGTTGACGCGAGCGCAGATAGGCATAGCCCTCAGCTTCGTCGATGATCAGGTCAAGACCGATAACAGCGGTATAATCCTGAACCGCAGCCTGCTGCAAGAGCAGATCCCGCCAGATATCCTGACTATCATCCCGATAGATGATGCCTTTTAACAGGGTGATCAGGACCGTCGATAATTCGGGCGGTTGGCCCTGCCAGGCTTGTTGCGCATTGTTCATTTCATTTAAATCTGCCATCTGCTTCGTCTCCTAATCATGTCTTGCTCTGTTCGCGCAGAAATATGATTCTTGGCAGCGTCGCCTGACGGACTGTGCCGCTGTCTGTCTGCCAGCTTATCTTCTCATCAACCGACTCATCGACAACAGTGGTCAGCTTGATATCAGCGGCCTCTGTCGCCAGCTGAACGTAGACTACGAGCTCTGCCAAGCCAAATCGCAGGGGATGACGTCTGATGATCTCAGACAAATTGATCTGACTTGCTCCCTGCAGCTCCGCCCGGATATTTCTGATCAGCTCAGAGCGATCGATCGTAATCTGCGAATAGAGCACTGAGGTGTCAATATCTGAATCGCCTGTCTCCAGGCTGGTTTCGGTTATGATCGGCTTGATCGGCGG
>CAZSLR010000186.1:0-1061 GCA_964607635.1 uncultured Oscillospiraceae bacterium | reverse complement strand
AGCGACAAAACATGCTCGACCTGGCTGCTGAACTCCTCCTGCCTGACTGATGACATCAGAAAATCCCAAAAAGCCTGGAAGCTTCTGCCCTGATCTGATTCGGAGATCGCGTCGCGCTCGCCGATGATCTCTTCAAGCAATGCCCCCTTAGAGCCGTCCCAAGAGGCAATCTTCTCTCTAACGCTGCGGTCAAGCTGACGAAAATTACTCTCAACCTCACGGAAATCTGTCAGCAGATCGCGTGACAGCTGCAGGAACTGTTGGAAACGATCCTTAAGCGCGGTGTCATCGAGCAGCGGTATTTCACCTGATAATATCTGCTCGATCTCATTATCGATTGCCGCTCTGCGCTTCTGCAGCTCAGCAATTCGCAGCTCAGGGTCAGTCTCGCTGCCCTCATGCATCTGCCTGAGCAGATCGAAGATCGTCAGCAGCCTCGACTCGGTGCCGATGAAGCTGCGCTCGGTCAGAGTATTCAGCCAGCTGATCGCTTTCTCCGCCGCCGGCGTCAGATCGAAGCATGGTTCATCCGAGTTATCGAGATAGAACTTGCGAAGCCAGCCCTTATCGTTTTCAGCCCAGTCATTGAGATAGGAGATCGCGGAGCTCTTGAAGCTGTCCTGTCCATATCGCTCGCGCAGAGCAAACAGATAGTCCTCAAGCGCCTCAGTCAAATCAGCCTGAGTAATATAGCGCACATTACCGTCGATAAAAGCCCGTTGCAGGAAGCTCGCGATCAGCGGCGCATGCTGAGCACAGAGCAGCCGCCATGCCGGATGCCTGCCGCGAAGTAAGTCTAAGGTTTCATAATCCATCGTTGCCAATTACAATTTACCTGCCGTACTTGCTGTAAAATGGTGCCAGAATCATAATAGTTCATCCTGGCAAAAGCCGTCGCCGTTTAGTATATCAATTCTCTTTCCGTCCAGCCAGTGTCTTAAGCGCTGCCGCGATCTCCAGGCCCTGCTGCGGGTATCTCTCATTGTTATCTATCCCGAACTGCCCCAGCTTAACCGAGGGCTTGGTCTTACCGTGGAAATCACTGCCTCCGGTCGCCAGAA
>CAZSLR010000185.1:0-4208 GCA_964607635.1 uncultured Oscillospiraceae bacterium | reverse complement strand
CTGCCGAAGAGAGGTATGCTGCTATTGGTCGAATGGTTGCTGGAGCATCATGAGATCAGTGAAGCGCTGACGATTGGAAACCGCCTGTTTCTCCATTTGCAGCTTGAACAGAATCCCGACATGTTCAGAATCCGCACGCTCAGGTATAAGCTTGCCAAGGCCTGCTATCTTTTAAGCAGGTCAGACGAAGCACTGGATCATCTTGTAGCGATCGAAGGGCAATATGCTCAGGATAAGGCAGGACAATTCCTTGCTGGTGATAATGAGAAAAATCTGCATATTCTGACTGGAACATTAATGGGCAATATTTATCTGCAGCTTCCCGAGAAAGAGGAACAGCTTTATACCATTGTCGAGGATATTGAAGCGTACTATTTAAGCGATGCTTTCGCTTCTGACTTCGATATCACTTATGCAGAAGCGTTCCATGAGTTTGTTAAGCTTCAGGTAAATGCATATAGGAAAATTGGCAGACTGGATCGGGCGCGGGCTTTTGTCGAGTATGAAATAAAAATCCTTGAGCACATAGAACCAGAGATCGTTCAGGAGAATGTTTCTGAGCATGCCAGAAGGATTTTGGAAGCATATCTGCTGTTGAGCGAAATTCATTTCGAGGCCGGAAATTATTCACAAGCTAATGAGATAGAGGAAACTCTGTGGCGCGAAAAAATGGATTTTGTTATAGAGGACAGCAGCCGTTATGCCGATCTAAGCTTGAGAGCATATACACTGAGGGCTCGCTATTGTAGTCTGGCTCGTAACTTTACCGGGGCTGAGTTTTATCTTGATGATGCTGTTGATTACGCGAAGTTTCTATACACCAAAGCACCTGATGTCTATTTGGCTGAGTATACGAAGACAGTTATTGCATTGATCGAATCAAAACAGAAGCTTGGCTATCAGTTGGAAAATAGCGAGCTCGAGCAGGTATCGGAACTGATAGATGAGATATTGGAACTATCATCTGCTAATAATAACACTGTCTTCATTCAGTCCGCCTTGCTGACTGTTCAAATTTTGTTAGCTAGACAATCTTATATATTGACCCCGCAAAATGTTGAGCAGTACATCAAGGAGTCTGCTTTGATCGATAAGTACTGGGATCGCGTTTTCGTTGAAATGGGCAGTAATGCTGTCAGCGATCTAACTTTCATGCTTTTCATTCTTGATCAGATACTGTGTTTCTACATTCAGAAAATGCAGAGGGATAGCTCTGAGCTTGAGGCAGCCGGGCAGATGATCACACAAACGAAAGCTGCGATCGATCAATGTCTGTTATACCCTGAGCAGACCGGCGGAGATTTCAGCGGCTTACTTAAGCGATATCGTCCAACCTATCACATCGCAGCTTCTCTGTTTCATCGACTATCAAATGAGCCTATGCTGGCAAAAGACATGGCGATCGAAGGCCTGAGCCTGGTCCAGGTGGGAAGCGATGGCAATATTGAACGGGAGTTGATCCATGAATATGCACTTCTGCAGGTTCAACTGGCAGAGGCAGAGTTTATGCTAGATGATGCCGAAGCTGCAATATCCGGATATGCTGCTGCTATAACCGCTCTGACAGCACTCAATGACGCTGCTTCCTGGCAGAACTGGCCTGATATTTATACGCTTATGACCTGCTATCATGAGTATATTATTTTAGCGATCAGCAATGATAATTACGAGTTGGCAGCAAATCACCTGGATGTCGCGTTTGATGCTGTTAGCAGAGTTCTTTTTGCGGAATCACCTGATGGGCGTGAGGACGCTTTCTGCCTTTTGGCCTGGGATTATACTAAGCTGGTCATTCAGTTGTCCGGCATAGTCAAATCAGAATACGCGATAAGCTTCATGAATGATGCTGATGAAAAACTGAAAAAGCTTCTTGATGAAAACACTTGTCTGACTGCCCTTCATAAATCAATGCTTTTCCTGAAGCTGCAGCGCGCATACGTTATCAGCTTGGATGATGATCTTCAAGATGTGCCAGAGGACTTAACCGATATTAACGCGATTTGCGGACAACATATGGAATTTGTCTGTTTGACGAATCAAGATATCGAGGAGTGGTGGAACTTTTACAGTCAGGAGTTCAGCTTGCCTGAACTGGTTTGATCATGCAAATGTCTGGTTGTTCAAGTTTAATGGGGCGTACTGTACTGTTCCGTTCAAGTTTTCCTGTATATGTATGACATTACTATTTGTTTATAAAGATCAGCGATTTCATCCAGAGATTTATAATGGGTCACAGTCACATCATTTGCTTGTGCCTTCAAGAATAAATCCTGCATTTCAGAGGAAGACTCGAGGGCTTCGCCTTTTGCAAATATATAAATTTGAGGCTGACCGTGTTTCTGTCTGGTGTTAAGCGCTGTTTGGTATTCTTCCAGTGTATAGCTGCCGAGCTTATTGTAGTAGAGGTTAATGAAGATATCACAGGGCTGGCGGATGAAGTCATTATACTCATTTTGTTTCCCTGCCATCGCGATTGACGTATCAAAATGCTCACACATGAATAGCTGCAAGCGTATATTCTGATCGATCAACTCATCGTTCAGTTCGAGTGACATTTCGCTTATTGCCAATCTGTCCAGTTTCAGTTCTCCGATCGAAGAGGCCAGGAATATTCTTATTTTACGCATATTCACCTTGTATCTGATAGCACAATTTTGTGTTATTAGGCTGCATATTCAACTGTTTCTATCTTATTTAGATATCAAAATATTGAAAATTTACAAAAACTGACAAGGTTTGCTGTTTGTGGCTGTCATTTGAGTGGTATTATTTTAATAGCAAAATTTCATATGTCCATTTTGATCGTTCATCCTGGAGGTGTCAATGCGTTCCATTTTTGTATCGAGTACATTTCGCGACATGCAATCTGAGAGGGATCTGCTTCATACTGACATAATTCCGGCACTCAATGCATATGCAGAACAGAATCAGGACTATCTTCATTTTATTGATCTAAGATGGGGCGTCAATACCAATGAACTAGATTCAGACGAGAGCGCTCATAAGGTGCTCAATGTTTGCCTCGATGAAATTGATAAGAGTCAGCCATATATGCTTATCTTCATTGGTGACAGATATGGCTGGATACCAGATCGTAAGTATATTGTTGATGTTGCCGGTCGAAAAAGCTTCGAGCTGGATGGTACAGAGCGAAGTGTCACAGCGCTTGAGATCGAGTATGGTTTGCTGTCACATGCTGAACAATCTGACAACTGCGTAATTTGCATCAGAAACCCTCTGGACCTAAGCAAAATGGATGCGAACAGCAGAGATGACTTCATTTGTGAGGATGAGGTGCATTGGCAGCTCCTGGACAGTCTCAAATCAAAGCTTCAGAGTAATTTTGCGGATAAGATAATTTACTACGACGCTGACTGGGATCAAGAAAATCAGAAACTGATCGGGCTGGACAAGCTGCGTGATCAGATTCTCCAGAGATTTCTTGATATGTTTAATGCTCAGTGGGAGCGGTCTGAAGAGCTTAATATACCGGCAAAAGTCAACAGGTCGGCTCATCACCGGCTCATTCTGCAAAACGAGACTTCGGCTGGTAATGATGCTTTTGTAGAGCTGATTGCAAATGAAGTTTTTGGCAAAGAGAGGCAGCTTGTTTATTTAAAAGGAACACCTGGCAGCGGTAAGACAACACTGCTATGCCAGGCAGGAGCGATGCTGCTGGATAGAGGCTGTCTTGTTGCCCCTTTCTTCTGTGCCTATGATGAAAATAGCAGCAGTCTGCATGATCTTTTGGCTTATATGGTATGGATTCTGGAGGTTGAGCTGGAGCTAGAGGAGCATAATGAGTCTGAGTCCAGTTCAGTTAATTTTCTGCAGAAATATTTAACGCATTTGGCTGCGGTCTATGAGGAGCGTGATAAGTCTGCGTTGGTATTCTTGATTGATGACCTGCATAAGCTGAGTAACGAAGGATTACCTCTGATGTTCTTCTTGCCTGACCACCCCGGTTCGAAGGTAAAATTCATAATGACTTGTCCTGATGATTATGAGCAGGACATCGTTTCTGGCTATCAGGACAGCTCAGAGGAGCTTTACATATATGGTCTGGCATATCCTGTTCAGGCAAGATTGCTGATCTATAATCTTCTCGAGAGAAACCATAAGGAACTCGGTGTTGAGGTCGTTGATACGATCGTTGATCAAGGGGATTGCTACAATCCGCTTTATATCAGCCTGTTGGTCAATCGTCT
>CAZSLR010000184.1:0-4212 GCA_964607635.1 uncultured Oscillospiraceae bacterium | reverse complement strand
CACGTCCAGCTGCCTCGTAGCTTTGTCCTGTCCTGTTGAGAGCAAAAACGAATAATACACCGGCAGACAAACTCAGCAAGAGTATCAGGCAGACAGTAAATATTCGATACCTTGTTCTGATTCGGGCCATACCTCTCTCCAATGCAAATAGTTAATTGTATGATGTACTTGCTTAATGATAGCACATTGGATTTTTAATAAGAAGTGAAAAATAAACAAGGCACTCTGCGTCATAAGATCACAAAGTACCTTGTTGATATTGGAGTAGATCGTTATTTGTCTTGCTGTGTCTGTTCTAGCCGGCATTCGGGACATATACCTTCAAAAGTCGTGCGATGTCGCTGGATTTTATAGCCTGTTTTATCAGATGCCAGTTTATCTAGATCGTCATCATATTTGAGCGGCAGATCCCATACCGCCCCGCACTCAAGACATTGCAGATGATAATGCTTGTCAAGCCTGCCCTCGAATCGATCAGATTTTGGCAGCTTTACCTGGTTTACCTCTCCTGTTTGAAACAGTATATTCAGGTTGCGGTATACTGTTCCCCGGCTTATTTTGTCATCTAGCTTGCGGACATCCAGATATATCTGATCAGCGCTTGGATGATCGAAGCGAGCTCGAACTGCGTCTAGAACCAGCTTGCGTTGCTTAGTGTTTCGTTGCTGTTTCATTATCAATCACTCCGTAATAGCATACATGATTTCACATAGAGCTGGACAAAGTCGCCTGATTCAGAGCGTTGTTGTTTAATTTTGATAATTCAATCACTTTTTCCATATTAAGTCCAGCGGCCTCTGTAAATCGTCTGCCATATTCGGGATCGGCATGATAGCAATGGACAGCGTGGCGATATTTGATATTTTCGGTTACTGATGCCATATCACCGGCTGTGTTCGCGATCAGAAGCTGCTTTTTGTCTTCTGTCATAACACGCCATAAATCGCCGCCTGCACGGAAGCAGTCATCCGTCGGATCGTCCTTCGGATCATAGTGGTACATCGCGCCTTCAAGATCCAGCGGTGGTTCCATGACCTCCGGCTGAGCGGTCCAAACACCATAGCTGTTTGGTGTATATGCCGGTGCACTGCCGTAGTTGCCGTCAACGCGCATTGCGCCATCACGATGGTAGTCGTTTACCTCGACTTTTGCCCGGTTAACAGGAATAAGGTTGTGATTGACCCCTAAGCGATAGCGCTGAGCATCGCCATAGGAGAAGAGCCTGCCCTGCAGGAAACGGTCCGGACTGAAGCCGATACCTGGAACAACATGGGCTGGTGTAAATGCTGCCTGCTCAACCTCGGCAAAATAGTTGTCCGGATTGCGATTCAGCTCTAGTACGCCTACCTCAATCAGAGGATATTCTGCATGACGCCAGATTTTTGTGATGTCGAAGGGGTTCTCATAATGGTTCTTGGCTTGCTCCTCAGTCATGATCTGAACATACATTGTCCATTTTGGGAAGTCGCCCTTCTCAATTGCTTCGTAGAGATCCTTGCCGTGATATTCACGGTCCATACCGTTTATTTCCGCTGCCTCTTCGTTGGTCAGGTTTTTGATGCCCTGCTGGGTCTTGAAATGGAATTTGCACCATACCCGCTCGTTTTTATCATTGTAGAAGGAGAAGGTATGCTCGCCGAAGAAGTGCATGTTGCGGAAAGATGCCGGTATGCCTCTGTCGCTCATTACTACTGTGATCTGATGGAAGCACTCGGGCAGCAGAGTCCAGAAATCCCAGTTGTTTTGCGCTGATCTTCTGCCTGTGCGCGGATCACGCTTAACGGCGCGATTCAAGTCAGAGAAATTATGAACATCGCGAATGAAAAATGTTGGAGTGTTGTTGCCAACCAGATCCCAATTGCCCTCTTCTGTGTAGAATTTGACAGCAACACCACGGATATCGCGTTCACAGTCAGCCGCTCCGCGCTCGCCGGCAACAGTGGAAAACCTGAGGAATAAATCAGTCTCCGCACCGGGCTGAAGCACCTTGGCCTTTGTATACTGCGATATATCATGAGTTACGGTAAGCTTGCCATAGGCTCCCCAGCCCTTGGCGTGCATTCGACGTTCCGGTATCACTTCACGGTTGAAGTGGGCCATTTTCTCCATCAACCATACATCCTGCATTACAACAGGACCGCGGGGACCGGCGGTAATTGAGTTCTCATTGTCGGGTATGGGGGCGCCGACCTCGTTTGTTAGCTTCTTGCGGTCGTTTTCGTTCATGATAATTCTCCTTTCGATTTGTATATGTAAATATCCTGGGCGGATACTTGCATCTATAGTGATAAGCACATGATCAGTATCCAGATATAAGCGCAGGTCTTTGGCAGCATCAGCATGCCAAGCTTCGGGTTCTTGTTTGCCCATAAGACAACCGGCAAATAAAACAGAAAGCTTAACGCGATTGCCAGCCACATTAGACTAAGCCCAATATGCTCAACTCGATTAATGAAGAACATGATGGCAGTAATAGCGCCAATGAGAAAAAAGGGCAGATTGCGAATAATACCCCAGGATACTGGCGGGTATCTTTCCTGCCATTTGTTTTGAGGCAGCAGACAGAGGACAATGCGAATGATCGCTAAGGAATAAAGCAAATAATTCCAGCCAGTTGAGATCTTAGGAACAAATAGCACTGAGCCGATATGCCAGAGAAGCAAATAGAACAAGGTCATTGTAATAGATGTTATTAGCTTGCCGTATCCAAGAGCCTTCCGCAATTGCTCCTCTCTTTTTGTCAGTACCGCCATAACACGGGGGATAAGATGAAAAGCATCACCAATTACGAGGACCAGACCCATAATGCCCGCCAGCATACGAGGCGAGCCTGCAGAAGTGTTGGCGAACAGAATCAAGCTTATAATCAGAGCAGCAATAAGATAAGCTATATCGAATACGACCTCAATGGTTCCGAATACACGTTTCATTGTAATTGGTCCTCATTTCTGGTTTGTACATGCCTAAGCTGACATTAGTCAGAATGGTTGTTATTAGGACTCAATACTATTATAATCCTAATTATTATTTAAGCAATAGTCAGAGGTTAATCTGGATATAGCCTTGTGTAACATAAACTTCAGTGAAGGAACTATATTTAGCTTATAATACCTCTGACATTATTTTCGCATTAGATCGAACGTGTCTTTGATAAGAGATTTTTGGGAGAGCAACATTGAGCAGCATATCAGAGCGTAATGAAGTATCAAGAGCAACCGGAACTGTCTGTCCGCCGAACGCGGGCATGAGCAGAATCAAGCGCTATGTTTATATAACATTGGGCTCGGTCTTTTTGCTTCTTGGTATGGTCGGTGTATTTATACCTGTTCTGCCGACAACTCCGTTTCTCTTGCTGACAGCGTTTTTCTATTTGCGCAGTTCATATCGGTTGTATTGCTGGCTGGTCGGCCACAAGGTTTTTGGCTCATATATAAATGACTATATGGAGCATCGTGCAGTTAAAAAAAAGGCCAAGATAGCAGCGCTCGTTTTCTTATGGGCTACAATGACTGTCTCGATAATTGTTGTGCCTGTTACTGCTGTTAAGTGGCTGCTGCCAATCATTGGCATCGCTGTCAGCGCACATATACTATCTCTCAAAACACTGAAATGATTTTATAATCTATCACAGCAGATCACAATTAAGACGAAACCTCTAATCATTAAGAAATTTGCCTGTTTTATATTTGCATCTACATAGGTTTTGCTTTACTATGTTTACGTATTTCTAAGCTGACCTGTATTGTTATGATGCTTTTATAGCTTGTCTGCAGGCAGTTAATGAGGAGGACTAATTGATGACGAGAATGATTGGTACTGCAGTACGGGGAATCCGTGCGCCGATTGTACGTGAAGGTGATGATCTGGTAGAGATCGTTGTGAGTTCAGTGATTGATGCAGCGAAATCCGAGGGCTTCGAGCTGCGTGATCGAGATGTTGTCGGAGTTACCGAATCTCTTCTGGCCAGAGCACAGGGAAACTATGTTGAGATCTCAACTGTCAGCGCTGATATCGCGTCAAAATTCTCTGGTGACATCGCTGTTATATTTCCGATATTAAGCCGTAATCGTTTTTCAGTCATACTCCGCAGTCTTGCGCTCACAGGCCGTAAAATAACTCTTATTCTAAACTATCCATGTGATGAGGTCGGCAATCATTTGATGGATGTAGACAAGATGGAAGAGGCTGGTGTCAATCCTTATACAGATGTAT
>CAZSLR010000183.1:0-4222 GCA_964607635.1 uncultured Oscillospiraceae bacterium | reverse complement strand
CCTGGCTGAATCAAGCCTGAGCTGTTGGACTAAATACCATATAGCAGACCTAATAGCTTGTTGCCTGTGCCGGTCTCAAACACCCTCTGCTTGGCACTGGCTATCGCTTCTTCACCAAGCCCGCTCTCGAAAGCATTTACGAGGAAGTCGGCTTCTACCAGAATGCGGTGATCGATCTCGCTGACAGATGCATAATCGTGATGATGCGCAATCAGCCAGCACACCCGCTCCGCAAGCTCCTCCTCACAGCCAAGAGCCTGCAGCATTTTCATAGCTTCCGGCGGCCCTTCGATCTGCTGATAATAGCCTGCGCTGCTGTTATATTTTTCTTCACTAAGCTTAATACCTATATCATGTGTCAGTGACGCGGCAACAACAGTTTCCACCAGCTCTGGCGACAAGCCTTCGCCAACAGCAATCATTCTGGCAAAAGAAGTCACCTTGAGAAGATGATTTATTCTTGCCGCATCTCTACTGTTGTATTCGACCATTGCCGATGTCAATGCGTCCAGATCAATTCTTGACATGATCCATTCCTCGCTTGTTCTTGATTTGACGGGATTTTCTGGTATCATCATATAGCGCGAAATATTGCAGGTCCGTAGCGATTGTTCCAGAAACATCAATGCGTGGCTAAGAGTTTTATTCAATTGCTAATTTGTACTTATAGGCTTATATGCCTTGAACGGAGATATGATGGACAAAACAAAAGAATTAGGGACACGGCCAATTGGCAGACTTCTGGCAGGATATTCGATACCGGCGGTTATCGCCATGCTGGTTAACGCTGTCTACAATGTAGTCGATCGTGTGTTTATTGGCAGGGCCGAGGGGGAGAACGCTTTAGCCGGACTCACTATTGTATTCCCTGTAATGATGATTATATTTGCTTTTTCCGGCTTAACTGGAATCGGTGGTACCTCACTGTTATCGATAAGTCTTGGCGAGAGAGACCATAAAAAAGCACGACGCGTTTTTGGCAATACGATCAGCCTGAGCTTGATCATCACAGGCCTGCTGCTGTTTATACTTTTTATCAATCTTGACAACTGGCTGATTTTTTTCGGCAGCGAAGCGGATACTCATGATTACGCTAAGGATTATCTGGCTATTATTCTGGCTGGTTTCATATTTCAAATGATGTCCTTCATCTTCGGTAATTTCATCAGGACCGAGGGCAAGCCCTATATGTCAATGACCGTGATGCTGATCTCAGCAATCAGCAATATTATTCTCGACTATATCCTGATAATTGAATTTGGCATGGGTGTTGAAGGCGCCGCTCTAGGTACCATCATCAGCCAGTTCATCGGTTTTCTGATCTACCTGCAATATTACCTGAGGGGCAAGAGCATCATTCGCGTCAAGTTATCTGACTTCAAGCCTGACTTAAAAATGGGAGCGAAAATATTATCGATCGGTCTATCAAATTTCATTGCCACAGTCGGAACCAGTATTGCGATGACCTTTTTCAATCGAGAGCTTCTTCGCTACGGTGGAACACCAGGCGTAACTTCTATGGGTGCTGTTAACAGTCTTTATACATTTTTTGTTATGCCCATTATAGGTATAACGCAGGGTATGCAGCCGATCATCGGCTATAATCATGGCGCGGGAAACAAGAAAAGAGTCTACAAAACTCTCAGGATCGGTATCATAATCGGTTCAGTCTTCTCAACGGTCGTTTTCACACTCTTGATGATATTCGCTGAAACTTTCGTAAGCATGTTCCTCGAACCAGGCTCGGCAACAATCGCAATGGCGGCTCGTGGCTTGCGCCTGTTCATTATCATGCTGCCGGCCTTGAGCATTGCTTTTATGGGGACAGCATTCTTCCAGTCGATCGCACAGTCCAGAATTGCCATAATGCTGGGTTCACTGCGTCAGTTTGTGATTCTGTTGCCGCTGCTGCTGACTATGCCAAAAATCTGGCATCTGGATGGTGTATGGGCCGCGGCACCTGTAGCTGACGGTCTTACAGTACTGATCACGTTAGCGACATTGCTCTGGTTCTATCGTTGCGAGAGGACCAAGGCAGTCCGGCAAGGGCTGTAAATTACAATTCCATCAGCACTAAGCTCATCCAGATACACAGTATCATAGACAATTTCGTGAGATATTCTATTTTGTCCTCCGAAGCGTTCCTCATCGCTATCCAGAACCACCTGCCACTGACCCTTAAGATGCAGCGGCAACCTGAAGCCATCTATAGACTTGAAGGGGTGGAAATTTAACAGAAACACCAGGCCATTGTTGTAATAGGCCAAGAGCTTCTGATCCTGATCCAGCCAGAGCTGCTTCGGCGCCTGTTCACTACTCAACACCTCATACTTGCTCATCAGCTCAGTCATTGCTTGATCGAAACGGTTAAGATCGCTGTAACGAAGACAGGGGCTATCAGCCAGGCTCCATTGGCGCCTACAATACTTATAGCTCCAGCCATTTCCCTCGCGCGGGAAATCTATCCATTCCGGATGTCCAAACTCATTGCCCATAAAATTTAACCAGCCATCACTGCCCATACTGATAGTCGCAAGTCTGATCATTTTATGCAGAGCGATCGCTCGATCGATGACTATATTGCTGCTGTCCTTATTCATGAACCAATACATCTCTTTGTCCGCCATACGGAAAATAAGAGTTTTATCTCCAACCAGGGCTTGATCATGCGATTCAGCATAGCCAATACGCTTCTCCCCCGGCCTGGTCGTTGTCAGCTCATGCCAAAGCTGCCACATATCCCAGTCCTCGTCACGCTTCTTCACAGTCTTGACCCAGAAATCGGGCATACCCATAGCCAATCTATAATCGAAGCCGATTCCACCTGCCTCTATAGGCAGACACATGCCCGGCATACCACTCATATCCTCAGCGATCGACAAACCATCCGGTCTGCGCTCATGAATCAGCTCATTTGCCAGCTGCAGATATGTAATAGCTTCGATATCAGTATTGAGACTGAAATACTTATCATAGCTGTCAAAAGCCGTCCCCAAGCCATGATCAAGGTAGATCATTGAGGTTACTCCGTCGAAGCGGAAGCCATCAAAATGAAACTCATCCAGCCAATATTTTAGTGATGAGAGCAAGAAATGAATTACCTCATGCTTGCCATAATTAAACAGCTTGGAATCCCATGCACTGTGGTTTCCACGTTCTCCGCTGTGGAAAAATTGATAGTCTGTGCCATCAAATTCATTCAAGCCCTCAGATATGTTTTTAACAGCATGCGACTGAACCATATCCATCAGGACAGTTAGACCAAGCGCATGGGCACGATCGATCAATCGCTTAAGACCATCCGGATCTCCAAACCAGGATGAAGGAGCGAAACAGCTCGAGACATGATATCCGAAGGACGCGTAATATGGATGCTGCATAACAGCCATTATCTGCACTGTATTGTATCCGAGCGCCTTGATGCGCGGCAAGGTGTTTTCCGTGAACTCGTCCCATGTGCCTATGCCCTCACGCTCCTGAGCCATTCCGACATGTGTTTCATAGATTATCGGTGCCTGACCGGCAGGGATCCTGAAAGCTTGATCAGTCCACTGAAACTCCTCTGCCGGTGCCCAAATCTGGCCATTGAAATCATGAGTTTGCGGGTCCTGTACAACATAGTTGATATACAGAGGTATGCGGTCGCGTGTCATCCCCTGACTTCTAACCGCGACTTTTACCCGTGATAAATGCGGCAGAGAATTCTCACCAGGCAGGCTTATCTCCCAGACGCCATTATCCAGTCTGGTCAAGGGATGTGAGCTGCGATTCCAATCATTGAAATCCCCAAGAAGAAAAAGAGCTTCTGCAGCAGGTGCCCACTCACGATAGACCCAGCCATCAGAGGTTCTGTGAAATCCGAAATACTGCCAGCCGTTCGCAAAATCACTCAGGCTGTCATAACCATCTAGTATTGAGCTTCGAACTGACTGATAACGCTGCATTCTCAAATTGATATCACTGCTATGGTCCTTCAGATAAGGATCAATATCAAGGATAGCCCATTTGCCGCTGGCTGAACCAGAATTACTCTGCATCATAATTTAATTCTCCAATTTCACTCTTCTGTTTCCTCTTGCATGCATACATCATAGCATCTGCATACGACAGGAAACTCTTGACATCCTTATAGTTCTGCTTGTCGGAATGCGCGAAACCAATCGCCACACCAAACTTATACTCTGTTTCGGCTGCAGCCTCATCAACTAGTCGACGGAACAGC
>CAZSLR010000182.1:0-4235 GCA_964607635.1 uncultured Oscillospiraceae bacterium | reverse complement strand
GTTCAAAGGCACGATTCGTTATGAAATAAGTCACAAGGGAGAACTGAGAATTGCCGCAGGGATAGAATATGATAAATCAAATATTTTCATGCAAGCCTATGATTGGATAAGCCTTGAGCTGGTTTTTGATCTCAGCAGACATTTGAATCAGCTGCAATGGTATGGCTACGGTCCAACAGCTGTTGAAAATGCCGCAGCTGAAGCAAATCATCCCTTGCCTGTTGTCCCACATGCCAATAATTGGCTGAGGATCCACAGCGAGCCAATATCTTCTACAGTCCAAAGCTGGAATGACACGCATTGGCTATATGCAGGCAATGAGCAGGGTTTAGGACTTCTGATAAAATCAGACAGTCGTTTCAGCTTCGCGGCTTCTATGTTATCAGCAGATATGAGCAATGGTGACAGCCAACAGTTTTTCAGCAGGCATTATGGACAGCTTCGGCTAGAATTCGCCAAGCTGATCCAGAGAGATATGACCGATGAAGATCACAGTGCTGATTCAAGTTCAAATTTTATTCCCAGAAAACAAAAAGGCCAGAGTATTGATATTATCAAAAGACAATATATACTCCAGCCTTCGGCTCTGAACTTTATTTAATTCTGGATATTAGAAACTACGTTCATTAGGACGTCTTGGCTGATCATTATCGCCTCTCGGTCCATTTCTTCTTGGTCCGCGGTCTGAGCGGTCACGATCAGGTCTGTCATTGAATCTTGGTCCACCACTTCTGGTATCGCGTCTTCTGTCAGGACGATCATTTCTTGATGAGCCTGGACGAGCGCCTTCTTCTGATTCATTATAATCAGCAGGCTTCTCCTGACAATCTCTAACTGAAAGGTTTAAACGACCTTGTCCGTCTATCTCAAGAACCTTTACCTTAACTGTCTGACCAACCTCGAGTATATCCTCAACCTTCTCGACACGTTTCCAAGCTAGCTTGGAAATATGTACCAGACCTTCTTTGCCTGGGGCGATCTCAACGAAAGCGCCAAAGGCCATCAGACGAGTTACTACACCGTCAAAAACTGTGCCCGGCTCCGGATCAAATGCGATACTGCGAATCCATTTAATTGCAGCTTCTGCAGCTTCGCTATTAGGAGAAGCGATGTAAACATGTCCGATAGCTCCATCCTCTTCGATATCGATCTCGGTCTTAGTCTCCTCAGTGATCTTACGGATAACCTTACCACCCTGACCGATAACCTCTCTGATCTTATCAGAAGCTATATCAATTTTTTCGATCTTGGGTGCGAAGCTTGACAACTCTTCGCGAGGAGTCTCAATGCAAGGTACGATTACCTCATTAATTATCTGAAGTCTGCCCTTGCGTGTCATCTCGAAGGCATCGCGGATTATGTCATATGACAGACCATCGACCTTGATGTCGACCTGGATCGATGTGATACCATCAACTGTACCGGCAACCTTGAAATCCATGTCGCCGAAGAAATCTTCGATTCCCTGTATATCCATGAACACGAGATAATCCTGATCATTGTCTTCATTAACGATCAGTCCGCTCGATATACCAGCGACTGGCTTCTTAATAGGTACGCCGGCTGCCATAAGTGCCAGAGTGCTTGCGCACACTGATCCCTGGGAGGTCGATCCATTTGACATCAGTATTTCTGATACGCAGCGGATCGCATATGGGAATTCCTCTTCACTTGGCAGAACGGGAACAAGTGATCTCTCAGCGAGTGCTCCATGTCCAATTTCGCGACGTCCAGGTGATCTGGCAGATTTTGCCTCACCTACACTGTAGCCTGGGAAATTATAGTGATGGATATATCTCTTCTGGTCCTCATTATCGAGTCCATCGAGGATCTGGGCTTTTGCCAGTGTAGCTAGTGTACAGGTTGTGAGAACCTGGGTCTGTCCACGCTGGAACAGTCCTGAACCGTGTACGCGCGGCAATATGTCAACCTGAGCAGAAAGGGCACGAATATCATTCAGCCCACGGCCATCTACTCTCTTATGCTCTTTGAACAGATAATTTCTAACAGTCTTCTTCTCGAGCTTATAGATGGCATCACCTGCATATGTTACCCATTCAGGATTGATACTCTCAAGATGCTCCGCTGTTCTTACCTTCAGCTCTCCTACCTGAGCATCTCTTACTGCTTTGTCAGGTGACAATACGGCTTGCTTCATATCTTCAGAAGCGAAAGAGGCAACTGCCTCAAATACTTCAGTAGGAATATCAGAAGATTCATAGCCGAATTTCTCTTTGCCAATTTCAGCGACAATTTTCTTAATGAAGCGGCACTGCTCCTGAATGACCTTGTGACCCTCTATAATGGCCTCAAGCATTTTGTCATCTGGGATCTCATTGGCACCGGCCTCGATCATACAGACTTTTTCTTCTGTACCAGCCAGAGTAAGCTGCAGATCGCTCTTTATTCTCTGCTCTTCTGTCGGGTTAACAATTATCTCACCATCTACTATTCCAACATGAACGCCGCCGATAGGGCCATTCCAGGGAATATCAGAAATAGAGACAGCTATTGATGAGCCGATCATGGCAGCGATTTCAGGAGAATTGTCCTGTTCGACCGACATTACAAGATTGTTGATAGAAACATCGTTGCGCAGATCCTTAGGGAAAAGCGGACGCATCGGACGATCGATAACTCTTGAAGTCAAAATTGCCTTCTCGGTAGGTCTGCCTTCTCTCTTGATGAAGCCACCGGGGAAACGGCCAACGCTGTAAAGCTTCTCTTCATAATCCACACTCAGCGGGAAGAAATCGATTCCTGGTCTTGGCGAGGTTGAGGCTGTTGCGGTAGACATGATAACTGTATCACCATATCTAACTAAGCATGATCCATTCGCGAATTGTGCCAGCTCACCTGTCTCGATGACCAGTGATCTGCCGGCTAGAGTCATTTCAAATACTTTTTTCATTAATGTACCTCCATAGGTTGATCTTTGATTTAGATGCGCCTTGGCATCTTTTCCCGTAATGGCGGTAGCATGTAGGTTCCGGGGCCGACCTGTTCAGCCGCGCAGCCTACCTTCTACAGCCTACGGGGATTAAATTCTCACGTAACTGTTCTGCTGACAGCTGTGAAAAATGGTGAGTTTTTAAGCTCACCATCTCCACAACGGCAGATACTATTACTTCCTGATATGCAGCTTCTCAATAATCGTACGATAACGCTCGATATCGATACTGATCAGATAATCGAGAAGACCACGACGACGTCCAACCATCATCAGAAGACCACGACGTGAATGATGATCATTCTTATGTGTCTTCAGATGCTCAGTCAGATGATTGATACGCTCTGTGAGCAATGCTACCTGAACCTCAGGTGATCCTGTGTCGCCTTCATGACGCGCATAAGTTGTCATGATTTCTGCTTTTCTTGCCTTGTCCATTATATTTCCTCCTTGATATTCACCGTTGTCAAAGTATATGGTCGGACGATCCATAAACCTTGACATGGCAGACTGTTAAAAATTTTAACATATGCTGATATGTTTGTAAAGAAAGCAGACATTGTTCTCATAACATATCCAAGCACTGACCACGGCCGTGACCCCGGGTACGATCTACAGTGATTACTCTAAGATATCTGATAAGATGTCTGATAAGATGTCAAAGATCAATAAACAAACTCTTCTCCCTGATCCTTTATGATGACCTGATTGGCGCCATCCTGACCGGTCATCTTCTCGGTATGACCGACAATTCTGGCATCCAGCTTATATTCCGCAGCAATTCCGATAATTGCTTCAGCAGATGCTTGATCACAATGCAGTTCCATACGATGCCCCATATTGAAAATTTGATACATCTCATGCTGCTTAACATCACCGGATTCAAATATTGCCTTAAATACTGGCGGACGCTCAAACAGATTATATTTTACATATCTGATACCATGTCCAAAATCGCGACATTTGACCTGGCCACCGCCAGTGCAATGGATTATTCCGCTGATGGAAGTTCTGTATTCAGCAAGGATCCTGCGAATGACCGGCAAATATGTCCTAGTTGGCGAAAGCACTGCTTCTCCTGCTGTTAATGTACTGCCAGGCAGCTTATCTTCAACATGATATGATCCGCAGTATGCTTTACCCGCAGGCATCGTATCAGCATAAGTTTCTGGATACTGGTCACGATAATCAGAATGTAAAAGCAAATGTCTGGCAGCCGTCAGCCCGTTTGAACCTATTCCCGAGTTCTCCTTATCCTCATAGCTGGTCTGCCCGAATGAAGAAA
>CAZSLR010000181.1:0-4267 GCA_964607635.1 uncultured Oscillospiraceae bacterium | reverse complement strand
GCGTCAATATCCCGCAGCCATCATGAATCAGAGTCAGTCCATACTCGCCGATCGATCTGCAGACACGGATATCCTCCTCACGAATCTCGACCGCCTCATCATGAAGCTTTTCCAATATTTCTTCGACCGGTTTATAGGAATTTGCCTTAACAACTTCGTCCATGCGATCGAGTGCCCAAAAAAGATTGACCGCCGTCGGACGCGCGCTTGCCAAGTAGTCCTTTGCCTCGATGAACTTACTGTAGAAAGAATCGAAATCAGGCTCGCCCGAATCATTATTGTCCGTAACATCGTAAGTTCCGATACGCTTGGCCGCAAGATAAATGCCAATAGCAGCCGCGACGCCGATCGCCGGCGCGCCCCGTACCTTGAGCAAATAAATAGCCTCCCGGATATCCTCAAGCTCGGTCAGCTCAAGAATCTCCAGCTCGTTGGGGAGCTTCGTCTGGTCGATAATCACCAGCGCGCCCTTCGCGTCATTCAGTGCGACCGTGTCATAGTTCATGATATTTCTGTCAGCTGCCATATCAAGTCCATCCTTGTCGATTTGTATTTATCCCGGCAAAAGTCGAGTCTATGGGAGGTTTAAGTCCATCATATATCCAATCATATTGTAACGGCAACAATTATGCCGGATAACTGCCGGGTAAATGCCGGGTATGCCGGATTAGGAATATCGTCTGGGAGACATCCCACCCTCTGGTGCCGGATAACTGCCGGGTATGATCAGCAATTTTCTCCACTGTAGCTCCTCCTCCAACAACAAACAAGAAAATTTGTTCGATATTTTGTCGACAAAGGGTCCACAGCGGGCGAAATAAATTATATAATGGTCAGCAATAGGAAATTTTGCTGCCAGCCCGGCCCCGCCGGCCAACGTCTCCCGCCGACAGCCGTCGCACGCGTACGCATCCGGCTGACAACGGAACTGGCAGCAACTACAAGGAAGGACAGCTTATGGTTGAGGAAGTTAAAATACTGCATTGTGCTGATCTGCATCTTGGATCGGAATTGACCGGCGCTCCAGTCGCTGGCGTGGCTGCCGTGCAGCGGCGGCAGGAGCTGCTGGGGACATTTCGCAGAATTACGAATATCTGCCGTGATGAGAAGGTCGATTTGCTGTTGATCGCGGGCGATTTGTTTGAGGGATCGAACGTTGATGAGGCAACTGTGCGTTCAGTCAAGGAATACCTTGGTAATATGGGCGGCACTATCGCCGCAATCGCACCGGGCAATCACGACTACGTATCGATCGACTCGCCTTTTGCCGGTGATGACTGGCCGGATAATGTTA
The DNA here is from genome assembly GCA_964607635.1 of uncultured Oscillospiraceae bacterium. Classification (GTDB taxonomy): domain Bacteria; phylum Bacillota; class Clostridia; order Saccharofermentanales; family UBA5734; genus JAAYFZ01. Next base: position 2,973 of record CAZSLR010000181.1, on the reverse strand, counting down.
TTATTTTTAAGTCCAATCTGGCAAAAGTCGAGTTCAAGGAGCGTGGTTTCGCGATTTTTGGTGCCGGCTTCACCGGTACTTATCAGCGTGAGCCGCTTCTTGATGGTTCAGGCGGGCAGCTGCCTGATCCATCGCTGATAAATATCTGTGTGCTGCACGGCGACCTGGGCTCAAGTGGCGGATTTAGCGATTACAATCTGGTGACGGAATCGCAGCTGGCGGCGAGCGGTTTCAGCTATGTCGCGCTGGGTCACATCCATAAAAGAACCGAAATTTTGCGAGCAGGTTCATGCGCATTTGCTTATCCTGGCTGCCCTGACGGGCGGGGTTTTGACGAGTTAGGCGATAAGGGCGTTTATATCGGCACGGTCAGCAAAAACAGCGCGAAGCTTGAATTCCGGTCTACCAGCAGTCGTATGTATCTCTCAGAGGAGATCGATGTTTCTGGTCTCAGCTCGGAGGGTGAGATCGTCAGGCTGGTGCTGGCCGAGCTGCAGAAACGCTATGGCAGCGAATTTGGCCGCCATTACTATAAATTGCAGCTGACTGGCAGCATCGAAGAGTCTTTTGTTATGCCGCTTGCCACGATTAGGGAGGTGCTGGGTGAGTCAATCTATTTCGTGAAAATCTCAGACCACACTCATCTCGAGGTCGATTATGATGAGTTGGCTAAGGAGTCATCGCTAAGGGGCATTTTCGTGCGCAAAATGCTTGAGAGAATCAAGGCAGCCGAGAGAGCCGCTCAAGAGGATGAGACCGCAAGGCTTAAACGTGCGCTTGAGCTAGGCATCATGAGTTTTGACGGTGAGGTGAAACTCGATGAATATTGAGAGAATATACATAGACAGTTTCGGTAAATTTGAGCGTTTTGAGCTTGATCTTAGCAATGATCTCAATGTTATATATGGCAATAACGAAGACGGCAAAAGCACGCTAATGGCTTTTGTCAGGATGATGTTTTATGGTGATACGAGCAGATCACGCAATGATATCCGTGAGAAGCTGAGGGATCTATACCGTCCGTGGCACAGCGATCGCATGGGTGGGTCGATTACGTTTAAGGCTAATGGCGTGAGATATCAGCTTGACCGCAGCTTCGGCAAGACCAATTCGAGCGATAAGATCAAGATAACCAAGATCGACACAGGCGTAGATGTTCCGCTGATGCGCAATCAGGAGCCGGGACAAATATTCTTCGATCTCGGGCTCGAGGCTTTTGAAAAAAGCGTATTTATAGGCCAGAACGGCAGCCTGATCAGCGGCACTGGGAAAGATGACGAGATCATGCAGCGGCTGCTCAATCTTGTGACAACCGGTGAGGAGAATACATCCTATAAAAAGGTTTCGGATAAGCTCGATGCTGCCAGACAGAAGCTTCAAGGCCGACAAAAGGCGAGAGGTTTGCTGCCGGAGTTTCAGGAGAAGTTAAATTCGTTACGTGTGGAGCGTGAGCAGGCGCTTCAGGATGAGCGCGCGAAGTCAGCAGCTCAAGGTGAGATCGAGCATATGCAGCATGAACAGCTGGATCTATCGGCAAGGAGAGATCAGCTTCGTTCGCGGCTTAAGCTGCTGGCCGTTGAAAAAGAACAGCAGGAGCTTGAGAAGGTTATCAGAAGGCGCAGGGAGCTTGATCTGAAAACCGACGAGCTGCTTAAGCTTAAGCGAGAGCTTGAGCGGCCGGACGTTGTACTTGATGACATTTTTATCCAAGCCGCTGAGCAGAAGATTAATGAATATAATCAGCTGATAATAAATCAGGAAGAAACTGAGATCCAGCAGCAGGAGCAGCAGAAAAAGCTGGAAGAGCTTAAGTCTGCTGCTGTTAAGGAGATACCGGAGGGCAGAACAGAGGCTCTGCGCCAGTTGGAAAAGGATATCGCTCAAATTGAACGTGAGCGTAATGATCTTGACGATGAGATCGATAAACTGCGGGAACTGTCAAAGCTGGAACAGGAGTATACTGCGTTTACATCATCGTTTAAGACAAGTGAAGCGGCTCTCGCAGAAATCAAGAAAACCACAGCGCTTGCGGCCGAGATGTATGATAAGTCAAAACAAGCTAAGCAAAAACATTTAGACGCTCAAAGAGAGCTTAAGGCCCAAATTGAGAATGCACAGAGCCTGAGTCGTCAGGCCGAGCTTAAACTAAATAACGCGCGAAACAAGCTGCAATCAGTCAGTGATCAATTCGATCTGAAGCTCAGCATGGCTCAGCAGCAGCTGGAAAAAGCGCGACAGCTACAGGTTTATCAGGAGGACATACCTGCTGGCCGGGAAATCAGGAAGCCTCTCGTAGCAGCAGGCATCGCGATTGCCCTGCTTAGCCTGATACTCGGAATAATTGTCGATCCATATCTCTTCCTGTTGCTTATCGCCGCCGCGATCATTCTGGTTTTTTCCGTACGCAAGGTGCCGGCTCGAACAATTACCAGACAGAGCACCGACCCGCGCGCGATCGAGCAGGCAGAACAACAGCTCAAACAGGAGCAGCTTAACTACAATCAGGAGAAAACCTCTGCCGGGCAAGAGTTAGGATCTGCTCTCTTAAATAGTCAAGAAGCCTCAGCACAGGAAGAAGCTCTCAGTAAGCAGGCCTCAGAGCTGGCTAAGATCCTGGCACAAGCCGAGCAGCAGCTGGAGTCAGCCGATAATGATCACGATGAGAAGAAAGCGCAGCTGACAAAAATGCAGGCAGATTACGAAGCGCTTGCGAAGCAGATCGAGGCAATGAAAGCAGCTATCATTGACAAGCGTGGACCAATTATTGAGAAGCTGGCGACAGATGCTTTCGATACAAATGTACTAATCGAAGAGAATGTAAAGCATTTAGCTAAGCTAAATGACAAATACGTTCAAATGGCACGATCCCTGGCCGATGGTCTGGCTGAATTCGAAGCTCAGAGGTTGGAGGATATCTATCAGCTGGAAAAACTATGGAACAGCCATAAACTGCAGCTTGAAGCAATAAACAAA
>CAZSLR010000180.1:0-4274 GCA_964607635.1 uncultured Oscillospiraceae bacterium | reverse complement strand
ATTTATTATGATGCCGGTAAGCCTCATGGTATGGTCGCGGTAGGCAACGCGCCATGCCGCTTCCTGGCGATCGTTATGGGTGGCTGCAGCCGCTATCAGGATTAAATTGAATTATCCGGGAGATCCCGCATTATAATAAGGAGAATTAGCAAATGCTTAATCTGCACAAAGAATATCTGATAGAGAATTATGACAGTGAGGGGAAAATCCAGAGCTATAGCCTCAGGGTACCTGATCAATTCAATTTCGCCTATGATGTTGTCGATCGGATCGCTGCCAGTGAGCCGCAGAGAAGAGCAATGTTCTGGTGCCATGAGAATGGTGAGGAGCATACCTTCAGCTTCCTTGATATGAAGCAAAAGAGTGATGCCTGTGCCTCGTTCTTCCAGCAGCAGGGCATCCGCAGAGGTGACAAGGTCGTCCTGATCCTCAAGCGTCATTACCAGTTCTGGTTCGCCATTCTGGCGCTGCACAAAATCGGCGCTGTCGCTATTCCAGCCACCAATCAGCTCCAGGTCAAGGATCTGGTCTATCGCTTCAACGCAGCTGAGGTCAGCGCGATCGTCTGCACAGCTGATGGCGACATCAGTGAGCTGGTCGATCAGGCCGCAGTTGAATACCCGCATAATCTTACAAAAATACTCGTAAAAGGCGAGCGTGACGGCTGGCTGTCCTTCGAGAAGGGACTTGCCGGGGCGCCGGTTTTTGCCAGGCCTGTTGGTGCTGATGTTCCAGGCAATGAAGAAATGATGCTTCTTTATTTTACCTCCGGTACGACCGGAATGCCGAAAATGGTTACGCATGATTTCTATTACGCGATCGGCCATATTCCAACCGCTAAATACTGGCATAAGGTCGATCCTGACGGCCTGCATTTGACAGTATCGGAAACCGGCTGGGCGAAGTCTGTTTGGGGCAAGCTCTATGGACAATGGCTGATGGAATGTGGTATCTATGTTTTTGATATGGAGAGATTTGTGCCATCAGTTCTGCTTGAGAAGCTGCAAAAGGACAAGGTCACGACCTTCTGTGCGCCGCCGACAATTTATCGTTTCCTGATTAAGGAGGATCTGAGTAAATATGATCTGAGCAGCCTGCAGCATTGTACGATCGCAGGCGAAGCTCTTAATCCTGAGGTGTATGAGCAGTTTAAGAAAGCGACAGGTCTTGAGCTTAAGGAAGGATACGGGCAGACTGAGATGACTCTGGCTGTTGTTACAAATTATTGGATGGAGACGAAACCGGGATCGATGGGCATGCCATCACCGGTGTACAACATTAAGCTTCTGGACGATGCAGGTCAGCCGGTCGAGCCAGGACAGTCCGGGGAAATTTGTGTTTCAACAGGCTCGGGCGAGAAGCTGCCCGGTATGTTCAGTGGATACCACAAGGATCCTGAGCTGACAGCGCGGGTCTGGCATGATGGCTATTATCATACTGGTGATCTGGCCTGGCAGGATGAGGACGGCTATTTGTGGTTTGTCGGACGTACTGATGACATAATTAAGAGCTCAGGCTACAGAATCGGACCATTCGAGGTCGAGAGCGTGCTGATGAAGCATGCCGCCGTTATGGAGTGTGCGATAACAGGCGCGCCTGATCCGGTAAGAGGACAGGTTGTAAAAGCAACAGTAGTCCTGGCAAAAGGCTACGAGGCCAGTGAAGAGCTGAGAAAAGAGCTGCAGGATTATGTTAAGACGCATACCGCGCCATACAAGTATCCTCGTATTCTTGATTTCGTAACTGAGCTGCCCAAGACGATCAGCGGTAAGATCCGTCGTGTTGAGATCAGACAGGGCAGTGAGGATAAGGAGTAATTATTTATGGGCTATGCCTACATCAGCGCGATTGGACAGGATAGCCACCGCTTCAGTACAGCTGAGGAGCTGGCAACGCAGCCGCGTGACCTGGTTCTTGGTGGTGTGACTATACCAGGCGCACCAGCGCTTGCCGGCAACAGTGACGCAGATGTGATATTGCACGCGATTACAAACGCGATTTCCGGATTTACCGGCATCAACATTCTCGGCGGAGCTGCAGACAAGCTCTGCCTGGAGCAGGGCATCACCGATAGCCGTGAGTATCTTAAGCTGGCTCTGGCTGATTTTGGCGATTGGGAGCTATGTCATATATCAATGAGTGTTGAAGCACTGAGGCCCAAGCTCATGCCCTGGATCGGAGAGATCAGAGCTTCTGTGGCTGAGCTTACAGGCTTGAACATAGCCTCGGTAACTATGACGGCAACGACAGGAGAAGGTCTGACAGATTTTGGCCGAGGTCGGGGAATGCAGTGTATCTGCATCATTTCCGCCAGAAGATCTGAGTAATTTTTACCGAAATAGAACCTATGAATTTATAATAGCGACTCCGCGAGAATTATGTCTTCCGGAGTCGTTATTTTTATGTTTTTGTAATCACCCAGGGTTAGTCTTGTGCTGTAGCCTTCAGCCTCCATGATAGCGAGGTCATCTGTGACCAGTTGATTTCTGGCGGTTACGGTTTCATAGGCATTAAGTAAATCACGATAGTGTGCTCCCTGGGGCGTCTGAATTGCCCAGAGCAGAGATCTGTCGAGCGTTTTATCGACCTCTGGTGAGAGCTCGCCGGACTGATCAGGAAGGATCTGCTTGATGGTGTCTTTTACCGGGATGGCTGCGGCGCAGGCGACGGAGTGTTGACGTATGCCGTCTATGCAGCGATATACGACCTCGGCGGTGACGAGACAGCGGGCCCCATCGTGGACCAGAGCGATAGCGTCGTCAGCAGGCTTCAGCGCGCTGGCGAGTTTTCGCAGACCGCTGAGCACAGAATGCTGTCGTGTAGGGCCGCCCTCGGCGAATATGACAGGAATCGTCAGTTGGTATTGCGTGAAGAGCTCCTGCATTGCTGACATATCGATCGCGGCCGCTATTATGCATATGCCTGATATCTCAGGCATAGACGCGAATAGGGATGCTGTGCGCACTACTGTAGGTGTGCCGTTTATTTCAAGAAATTGCTTGTTTATGTTGCTACCCATGCGGCTGCCTGTACCGGCGGCCGGGATCAGTACATAGATCTCATTACTCATACTCATAAGTATTGCTCCTGTTGCTGCCTAATTTAGCTAAAAATGATATCGATCGCCTCTTGCAGCTTATCGACGAAATAGAGCTCAAAATTGTCGGGCAGGGTTATGCCTTCGAGCTGCCGTTTGTTGCCTGAGGGCAATATGATCGAGCTAAGACCCATGCGGCTGGCCTCCATCGCGCGTTTGTCAGCCTGCGCGACTGCTCTGATCTCACCGGTCAGTCCGATCTCGCCGCAAATAAGAGTTTTATCTCTGGTTGGTTTATCGTTGACACTCGAAAGCACGGCTGCCAGCATTGCCAGATCGGCAGCGGTTTCATTGATTTTGAGGCCGCCGATGACATTGATATAGGTGTCGTAGTTTTGAAAACCGATGCCGAGATGCTTCTCAGCCGCGGCCAGCAGCATATTCAGTCTGTTGCGGTCATAGCCCTGAGCCATGCGCAGCGCGAAATTGCCGGAGGTTTCATTTACGAGAGCTTGAATCTCCAGCAGAAGTGGTCTGGTTCCCTCCATGCAGGCTGTGATGACTGAGCCTGGCACGTTTTGCGGCCGGCCTGCCAGCAGTGCCATTGAGGCGTTATCGACACTGATAAGTCCGCGCTCCGTCATTTCGAATACGCCCAGCTCGTCTGTCGCGCCGAAGCGGTTTTTGACCGCGCGCAGCATGCGGTAGTTTTCCAGATTCTCTCCCTCGAAATAGAGTACGGTATCGACCATATGCTCAAGAACCCTGGGACCGGCGATGGCCCCGTCTTTTGTCACATGACCGACGAGTACGATCGTAGTCTGCAGCTGCTTGGCCAGTCTGAGCAGACCGGCTGTGACTTCCCGAACCTGGCTGACACTGCCTGGTGCCGCGCTCAGTTCTTCTACATACATAGTTTGCACGGAGTCTATGATCGTTATATCCGGTTTGGTTTCCTTGATAGCCGCGGCAAGTGTGGTGAAGTCCGTGGCTGCCAGCAGCCTCAGTGATTTTGAAGCGATACTTAATCGATCGGCGCGCATTCTGATCTGCTGCAGGGATTCCTCGCCTGTAATGTAGAGAACGAGTCCGTCAGAGGGCCATCTGCCTGCTACCTGAAGCAGCAGTGTCGATTTGCCGATGCCGGGATCGCCGCCGATCAGAACCAATGAGCCCTGCACGAAGCCTCCGCCGAGAACACGGTCAAGCTCGCTGATTTGCGAAGCCTGTCTCATAG
>CAZSLR010000179.1:0-4318 GCA_964607635.1 uncultured Oscillospiraceae bacterium | reverse complement strand
GGGCAGCTGGCATCTCTGATCAGAGAGCAGACTGGTATAACCTGTCAGCATCATATATTGAAATATGATGGGCGTCAGCTAAGTGGTGAAGAAATTGTAGCCCGCGTCAGGGAGGTGCTGAAATGAATAAGAATAGTGATATGAAATTCCAGACATATGAAACCGCCTGGTGTCCTGGCTGCGGCAATTTCAGCATATTACCATGTCTGCAGCAGGCTCTCACGGAGCTTGGACGTGATCCGCATCAAGTATTAATGGTGGCTGGCATCGGACAGGCTGCCAAGACCCCTCAGTACATCAGTGCGAACAGCTTCTGTGGCTTGCACGGACGTGCTCTTCCAGCTGCTATCGCGGCTAAGATCGCTAACGATGACCTTACCGTAGTGGTCGAGAGTGGCGATGGTGATACATATGGCGAGGGCGGCAATCATTTTATACATAATGTTCGGCGCAATGTAGATATCAGTCATTTTGTCCATGACAATCAGATCTACGGTTTGACAAAGGGTCAGGCGTCGCCGACTTCTCAGGAAGGACATGTTACAGGTGTGCAGACTTTTGGCAATATAAATACGCCTCTTAATCCAATGCTGCTGGCTCTGGCTATGGGAGCAGGTTTTGTCGCACGTGCTTTTAGTGGCGATAAGGATCAGCTGGTCAGCATTATGAAGGCGGCAATTGAATACAAGGGCTATGCGCTGGTCGATATCCTGCAGCCATGCGTAAGCTTCAATAAAATCAATACCTTTGCCGACTATAAATCACGTGTGAAGCCGTTACCTGAGGATTATGATCCGACTGATAAAATTGCTGCGATGCAGACCGCTATGATATTTGATGAAGAGATTCCTACTGGTATTCTTTATAATGTCGCCAGACCGTGCTTCAGTCAGAAGCATGAGGTGCTGCGCGAGGGAGGAAGCCTTCTTAAGCGTCCGTTTGACAGCAGGCCTGTGGAGCAGATCATTCGGAGTTTTGTATAACTAATCAGAGGGTTCCTGTAAACTCAGGTACGTAGTTGCCTTCTTCTGCCAGTTGTTCGAGACCGCTCTTCATTCTCTTCTTATTCTCATACATACGCATTTCTGCTCTGGCTCTGGTAGCTGAAGCGTCAGCGTCAATATCGAAGTTGAAGACCGCGAAGCCGATGGCTGCTGAGTAACCAGTGCCATTGGCTTCATTATATTTGCTGATCGACTGTTCAAAACGAGCGATCGCAGCTTTTGCCTTACTGCGCACGTGATTGAAGGACAGCACACAGAACTCGTCGCCGCCGACGCGATAGATAACATCTCCCGCACCCATCGACTCGGTAATCAATCTCGACATCGTGATAAGATAATGGTCACCAGCCTCATGTCCTTTGGTATCATTGACCTGTTTAAGATCATTAAGATCGACATAATAAATGGTCAGGGCCTCATAGCCTCTGGTGTTATTGATGTTATATAGATCAATGTCGAAAGCGTTTCTGTTTTTGAAGCCTGTCATGCGATCAACATTATAAGCGCTTTTATAACCAAGATTAGAGATGGCCTTAAATTTTGAATGAGCCCATAGCGCAGCGGAAATCCATATGATAAGCATAATCATAACATGAATAATAAATGAGGCTGTGATCGACCTCATATAGTTTGTCGCGGAAAACTCGATCGCGACAATTGATTTGATGTTAACGTTCTGATTATCGAGCGGGAAATAAAAGCCGAAAACTCGGTTTTTGCCAGATTTGATTGCGGCATTTGTCGTAATCGGTACCATATTCAGAGCTGCCTTGCCAATAAATTTTTCCGCATAGTCATAATCTTCCGCAGACGCACCGGCGGCAGTTGAACCGAAATAATAACTATTTTTCAAATTTTGACTGGTCTTGACAAGATATACATTCTGGGCAGGGTTGAGCTGAATCGCAGACTCCAGCATGGATTCTATAGCAGGTGACATGGTATAGGGATCTCTAATATAGAAACCATCATCGATCAGCGTTTGGCGCAGGTCATGATTCGCCAGGTGGTCGAAAATAGACTGAGCAGAAGATGTGAATTGTTCCTGCGCATACTTCAGGAAGACAAATCTTGTAATAAACGCAGAGAGTACGAAGCAAATCAATAATAATGCCAGAAGCATAAATGATACTTGCCGATCAACACGCTCTGCCCGCTCGAGTTGTTTCACTACGAATACCTCGCCCAAGAAGTTCTTATCGATACCATAAGCGATGGCTGCCATTTCGATTATAGCACTGAAAGCAGTAATCAACAAAAATTGATAAACAAATGGCAATAAAATATCAATAAATCTCAGTCTTGAAATAGTAGTCATCGTGCTAAAGTTTTACCAGGGTGTAGTCAAAGCAACATTGTCAATTGATATAGACCTTGAAAAAACCACCACAGGAATAACAGGCAGTTTGAATCCGTTTGAACACCACGAGCGGATTTATGATAACAAATGCAATATGGGAGAATTATTTTGAGATCAACGACCAGTATGGATCCGGGAAATGCAGGAGAAAACTTTTTTTCGAAGAAGATTATTCAGACACTCATTTTGTTCGTGACGGTACTTGTTATTGCCGCATCAGCAGTTGCAGGGGGTATATATCTAAAGAGCAAATATGATGGCGACAATAACGGCTCAGGCCAAATAGAAGATATTGACGGCGAGAAGGTATCAGCTAACAAGGGGATAATCGATTTGACTATTTTAGAGAAATCATCAGGATATATAATGACTTATACGAAAACCGGGGGTGACCGTATGCTCGATCAGAGCCTTCACCTCGCCTGGAGTGATGATGGCACAAGCTTCTCAGCGCTAAACGCAGATAACGGCATCTGCTTCGCGCGTCGTACAGATGGTGATCATACCATAGAAAATCCATTCCTGTTTTTACTGAAAAATGGCGACTACGGACTAATATCGCTTAGCTCATCCCGACCGGGACAAGTCACGGTCCACACATCTCAGGATTTAGTTGTGTTCAATCAGGAAATCATCCTTGATCTTGGAATAGATAAAAAAACAACACAGCTTCAATGCTTCTACGATCTTGATCTAGATAAATATGTTGTGCTGTGGAGCGACGGCAAAAAGCAATTCAGGCAGACAACCGCGGATTTCACCAGCATCAGCAGGCCTGAACCAGTTGATTATGTAATTTGGAGCAATCCGGAAGACACAGTATGGCCGGAAAAAGCAACTCCAGGTAACATTATCGCAGTCGATAAGGCAACACTTGACTATGTGAAGGCTAAGCTTTTGCCAGTTAATAACATTTCTATCGATCCCCTGCCAACAACGGCAAAAGCCACCGTCGGTGGCCTCCCTCGACTTCCGGAATCTGCTCTTGCTAAATATAGTGATGGTTCCTCGGCTAATGTACCAATAGTTTGGGATACTGCCCCTATAGATTTCAATAAGCCCGGAACTTACAAAATAAACGGAACAATAGGCTACCCTCAATTTGACAACCCCTTCATCGAGTCAAAAGCCGATCCCTGGATCACAATAGGTGACGAAGGCAAGTACTATTTCACAGCATCATATCCCATGTACTCTGCAGATGATACTGAAGGTTACAGCAAAATCACACTACGCAGAGCCGACGACATCGCCGAACTGCAAAACGCAGAAGAGGTAACGATCTGGACCAATAACCCTGAGGATAAAATATTCCGTTATATCTGGGCGCCTGAGATCCATCAGATCAATGGCGTATGGTATGTGCTGTTCACCGGCAGCCGCAGACCAAACGATGTTTTCGCTATTCGTCCGCATGTTTTGAAATGTGAGCCTGGCAGTGATCCGATGGATCCGTCATCTTGGAAATCTCTAGGATTAGTAAGACCTGCAGCAGCTGACTCGATCTCATTTCAGACTTTCTCATTAGATATGACTTACTTTGAAGCAGGCGGCAAGCACTACGTAGTCTGGGCTGAAAAAACAACAGGCGATTCGCTTCTCTTAATTGCTACAATAGACCCCGCAAATCCAGCTAGACTAACATCTCCGGCAACGATTCTGTCCATGCCTGAGTTTGCCTGGGAACAGGTGAGGTACAATGTTAACGAAGGCGCCGCCGCCATCAAACGTGACGGTAAGATATACCTCTGTTTCTCCGCGGCCGGTACCGGGCCGGAATACTGCATCGGCTTGCTTACGGCTGATGAAAACGCAGACCTGCTCCAGCGCGACGCCTGGATAAAAAATCCTTTCCCGATTCTAACTACTCAAGATGTCGATCGTGAATACGGACCAGGTCACAACTCCTTCACCAAAGATCAATACGGCAACGATATCTTCGTCTATCACGCCC
>CAZSLR010000178.1:0-4339 GCA_964607635.1 uncultured Oscillospiraceae bacterium | reverse complement strand
TGGTTGAAATCAATTGGACAGATCATGAATTGCCTAATGGTATCGATTGGCATATTGAACGTTTCAAGAAATCACTAGATAATAATGGCATCGCTATTGGATGCTTCGACGACGACATTCTTGTTGGTTATACTGTAATAAATGCTGAGGTGTTTGGAAGCTTGAGCAAATATGTATTGCTTGACCAGATCTTCGTTTCCAAATCATACCGGGGAAAAAGCATTGGCAAGAAGCTATTTGTTCATGCATGTGATGCAGCCAGGATTTTCGGAGCAGATAAGGTCTATGTTTGCGCTGGATCATCTGAGGACACTATTGCCTTCTATTTCAAACTTGGATGTATTGATGCACAGGAGATAGATCCTGTTCTTGCTGCCGAGGATCCGAACGACTGGCAGTTGGAATTCAAGTTGTAATTGGCGTAGATGCTTGATTATTGTCTTATTTCCGTTTATTCTAAAACCACAGTTTAGATTAAACGGATTTTTAAAGATTGTTGCAGCTTTTTGGAGGATTATTGATGTTTATACGCAGAGCATTAGAGTCAGTTGTATTAGAAGTATCAGAGACGTTTCCCGTGCTTCTAGTTACTGGCCCAAGACAGGTTGGTAAAACAACATTATTGCAACATGTCGCTGATGACAAGAGAAGCTATGTAAGTCTTGATGATCCAGCAGCAAGAAGATTAGCGCAGGAAGAACCACAGCTATTCTTACAGAGATATGAACCACCAATTATTATAGATGAAATCCAATACGCACCGGAATTATTGCCACACATCAAAATTCATGTGGATAAAAACAAGAAAATGGGCGATTTTTGGCTAACCGGTTCTCAAATGTTCCAGATGATGAAAGGTGTTAGCGAGAGTCTGGCAGGAAGGGTTGGAATTCTTCCAATGCAAGGACTATCAATGGCAGAGCTACAAGGTTTAACTAACGAATTTTATACAACAGATTCTAAGCGATTGCTGAACAGACATAAAACAGCAACTAAAATGAGTTTGAATGAGGTTTATCAGCTCATTTACAGAGGTGCCATGCCTGCCGTACATGTAATGCAGCAAAGTGTTGAGAGATTCTACGCGTCTTATGTCGATTCATATATACATCGTGATATACGAGATTTATCGCAGGTTGCCGATGAAATGCAGTTTCACAGATTCTTAACAGCATGTGCCGCGAGAACAAGCCAGATGGTGAATTACTCCGAGATTGCAAAGGATGTGGGCATATCGGCACCTACCGCGAAAAAATGGTTATCGTTATTAGTTTCAACAGGGTTGGTGGTTCTGGTAGAACCATATTTCAATAATGCTTTGAAAAGAATTGTAAAAGCGCCGAATATGTATTTCATGGATACAGGCTTGTGTGCTTATTTGACCAGATGGACCTCAAGCGAGTCATTAGAAATATCGGCAATGTCAGGAGCTTTCTTCGAGACTTTTGTAGTATCAGAAATCATAAAAAGCTACATTAACGCAGGTAAGAGGCCCCCCATATTCTATTACAGAGACTCGGATCAAAGAGAAATTGATTTGATAATTGAAACAGACGGAAAATTACAACCTATTGAGATTAAGAAGAGTGCAAATCCCAAATCGAATGCAGGTCGTCATTTTTCAGTTCTTAACACTGTTTGTAATGAAACCGCAGAAGGAAGCGTAATTTGTATGTGTGAGGACCTGCTGCCAATAACAGAAAAAGTTTGGGCAGTTCCCGTATGGTTGATCTAGGTTTAAAATTGTACTCATGCGTCGAGTTATTGGTTCGACACTTAACACAAAAATGAAACAATCCTCATTGGAGAATTATTGATGAAAAAAACAGCTGCCAACTATTACAAATTATTCAAATCGACGTTCCTGCTTAGTGCGTTTACATTTGGTGGAGGCTTTGTCATCATCTCACTGATGAAGAAAAAGTTTGTTGATACATTGGGTTGGCTGACCGAAGAGGAAATGCTGGATATCGCGGCGATCGCCCAGTCAACTCCAGGCGCCATAGCGGTCAACGCATCTATCCTTCTAGGTTGGCGTCTTATGGGACCGATCGGTGCACTGGTTTCGATCCTTGGCACGATCCTTCCGCCGCTGGTTCTTCTATCGCTTATATCACTTGTCTACGAAGCATTCCGAGACAATGTTGTTGTCAGTGCAGTATTAAAAGGCATGATGGCCGGCGTTTGTGCGGTCATTTTCGATGTTGTCATAACTATGGGCAGCAAGATCATAAAAAACAAAAAAGTCCTGCCGATTATTATCATGGTAGGAGCGTTTTCTGCCTATTTCATTCTTAAAGTTAATATTGTTTATATAATTCTGTTTTGTGCCACACTAGGCGCGCTCACAAGTGTTTATGACAAAAAAGCCGGGAAGGAGCATATCTGATATGTTGTATCTGCAATTATTCTGGAGCTTCTTCCAAATCGGCTTATTTGGTTTCGGCGGCGGACTTGCGGTCATGCCGCTGATTCAAAACCAGGTCGTTGATAAGCATGGCTGGCTTTCACTACAGCAATTTACTGATTTGATAACAATATCCGAAATGACCCCTGGACCTATTGCAATAAATTCAGCGACTTTTGTCGGCACTCAGATCGGCGGCCTTGGCGGTGCGTTAGTCGCTACACTTGGCTGCATTCTGCCTTCCTGTGTCATTGTTCTGACGTTGGCCTGGCTCTATGATAAATATAGCGATATGGCAGTGATAAAGGGTGTTCTCAGCGGACTTCGGCCGACAGTTGTCGCGCTGATACTGTCGGCCGGTTTGTCTATACTGATATTAAGCTTGTTTGGGCACGAGGGCTTCTCTTGGAATTTTGCCTCTATAGATTTCCTGGCCGCGGCCATCTTTATCGTCGGACTCGTTATACTAAGAAAATATCGTATAAGCCCGATTCTCGTGATGTTAGGCAGTGGTGTCATCGGCGGTGCCGGTTATCTGCTGCTTGAGAGAGTTTAGTTTAACTGCTCATCATATTTTCAAATCAATTCAAATTTCAAGAAGTCGAAATTTCCGCTGCCTTCAAATTGGAAACACAAAGCACTGATGCCGTCTTTTGCCATTGTATCTGCGGTGAAGCTTTGCCAATCTTGAGCTGGTGATATTTCAATTCTGGCAATTTCTGAGCCATCCGGATCATCTGAAACAGTTACAACGCCTCTTGCTTCCCCACGAATGGTTATTGATATTTTCTTAAGCTTTTGCAGATCGAAATAACGATAGAGGGCAGTGAAGCTATTTTTACAGTTCGTAACAAATTGATCAGGTGGGTTATTACTTGAATCAGGGTCGAAATCAGGTCCGTCCTGCGTCAAAAACGGATGCTGCTGCTTCATTTCGCTTTGCAGCGAGACCACAGGCTCCTTCTCACCATACAAATTACAGGCAATGACTGCCGGGTAATCCCCGATACCCTGTAGCGGACCGTCATTAAGTCCACAGGAGGTCATCTCAACCTGGGCAAAATGACCATTTGGCAAGAGCTTTATCTTCTCAGCACAGCCCTGTCTTGAGTATTGGGATCTATTTGTATGGCGATGGTAGAAAATATACCATTGACCATTGATCAGCTCAATGCCACCATGGTTGTTGCCATAACAATTTTTAGGAGTATTGCGATTTTGTGATTTGAATATATCCGCGTTGCTGACTAAGACCCCTCCGAAGCTATAGCCGGAATCAGGTTTGTCGCTGACAGCGTAGCATAGCTCATGCAGCTTAACCGATGAATATACGAAATAGTACTTGCCATTTATTTTGCGAATGGAGCTCGCCTCGAAGAACTCATGACCGGCATAAGGTGTATCATCTGCCTCTCCCAGTAGAAGCATGAGCTTTTGAGGCTCAGTTTTTATGGTTAGCATATCGTCCTCAAGCTTCATGACGACAGAGTTCTTAGGCTCCTTGCCAATCGCTTCGCGAGTCATTGGACCATTGCCGGAATACAGATATATCTCGCCGTCATCATCTATGAAAACTCCTGGATCAAATTGAATAGTATCGTTCGGTCTGCTGCCGATTGGCTGGCCTGTTTTGTCACTAACTAAGCCATAATATTCGTATGTACCAGCTGGTTCGTCTGATACAGCAACTCCGATATTCACATGCCTGTCATCGGGGCAATAATAGAGATAATAGCGGCCATCCTTGCTGCGAACGACATCAGGTGCCCACAATTGACTCTGACCGTCCTGCATTCTGGGGTCCTGATCATTCCTATAAATTACACCTTCATATTGCCAGTTTGTAAGATCATGTACGGGCGCCGAATAACAGACATAGTGATTCATGCAGAACTTGTCGCCGCCGAATCTGTCATGGCTGCCGTATACATA
>CAZSLR010000177.1:0-4343 GCA_964607635.1 uncultured Oscillospiraceae bacterium | reverse complement strand
ATCGGTAGCGATGATGTTCGCTACAATCTGGGCTACTGGATGGCTGGCTGCCAAGATCTATCGCATCGGTATCCTGATGTACGGCAAGCCGCCAAAAATCAAGGATCTGACAGTAATGCTCAAGAACGCCAAATAATCCATCGCTATAACACACGATAACAAACGCCTGTACCCAGCAATGAGTACAGGCGCTTTTTATTATATTACAATGGCAAAAGTCGAGTCCCTTAACAGCTCTTCGAAATTGAAAGTATGTCAACGCAGCGGTTTCAGTTACTTGCCGCAGCTGCCCTCATCAGCATACTTGCAGATGAAATCCTTCAGCTCATCCATTGGCAGCGGTCGGCCGATCAGATAACCCTGGCCCATTTTAAAACCGGCCTCCTCGAGCAGCTCCATCTGCTCAGCAGTTTCAATACCCTTGGCACAGACATCAATATCCAGCACCTGCGCCATCTGAAGAACACCGATAATTACCTTGAGCTCCTTCTCATACTCGGTGATGCCCTTGGTAAATTCCTTGCTGAGCTCGATCATATCAAACGGCAGCTTACGCAGAAGGTCTATGTTGGAATAGCCGGTTCCAAAATTGCTAAGCACCAGTCTGATACCAAGCTCATCATGTATCTTCTGCAGATTGTAATAACCGGTCGCGTTAAGCGGCTGCGCTTCACTGAGCTCGAACTGGAGATTGTTATTAAATATTCCAGTTTTCTCGATCAGTGCGGTCAAACGCTCGACGAACTCAGGACGATTGGCCTGGAAACCAAGCAGATTGATTGAAATTGTAAGATTCATTTCCAGCTCGCGCATCAGGCGTGCTCCATCGATAAAAGCATGCTCAAGGAACCATGAGCCGAATTTTTTTGTCAGTTCCTCATCCGATTCAATAACGGGGATAAACTTATCCGGCTGAATTGGCTCTTCATCCTCCGAAAGCATCAAGTCAACGAACACCTCATATGTATTGCAGGTGTTGCGTCCGAAGGTCCATTTCGGTTGTCCAAAGAGCTTGAAACGATCATTGTTAAGCGCGTCCAGTATCTGTTCTCTTGTAACCTTAGTCATGGTTGAAACCCCCTTGTTGCTGAATAATCTGGTGATGCACCAGTCTTAGTAGCTATATTATACGATACTTAGGGAGATAAGTGTCTATCATTTGTGCATTTAATATAGATGTAACAGGTGTTTGCGATTACGCAAGAAAAAATGGACTCGGCTTTTGCCGGGATAATATTAAATTAGTGAAAGCAGGCGTTCCATAATGTATACGGCGACGGAGGCGCCCAGAGCCACTGTCAGCAAGCTGCGGCGATACCAGCCAAGAACAAGCGCGACAACAAGACCTGCGAGCGCCGACCAGATAGAGGAGGTCGCGAAGAATATCGCAGGAATGGTCATAGCGGCCAGAACAGCGTAAGGCACATAATAGAGAAATGAACGGATGAATACATTTTCAATTCTGCGCCGGACCAGCATCAGAGGCAGCATGCGCGGCAGCCAGGTAACGGCTGTCATAGCAATTATCGCAGTCAGCAGGTATCCATCATTCATGACTCTCACCTCTGCCCCCTGCTTCGCAATCAGCAGCTTCTCCAGCTGATGTTGTCGGTACTGTTTGAATTGGCGCCATCAAGGCACCGGCGGCCGATGCGGTAATTGTGCAGATGATGATACGCCAGCCAAGAGGTATCTGGCTTAAATAAGGTGTGAATTCAAAAACCACACTCAAAACAGCGGCAAAAGCAACCACCATCAGAACCGGGCGGGAGCTTCTTGCCGGCGGCATGATGATCGCCACAAACATGGCATAAAGAGCGATACCAAGAGCGCTCCGCCAGCTAAGCGGCAGTATATAGCCGGCAATAGAGCCGGTCAGTGTGCCGACAGTCCAGCCGGTAATCGGCAGCGTCATCAGGCCAAGCATATAGACAAGGCTAAGCTCATGCTCCTTAAGAATAGCAACAGCATATATTTCATCAGTCACGCCGAAGCCAATCAGCATGCGTCCGGCAAGCGAAATATCCGGACGCAGCCTCTGCGACAGAGACAGCGACATCAGCGAATAACGCAGATTGATCAGAAGCACGGTAACCGCGATCTCAAACCAGGGAGCATATGTAAATATCAGCTTGACACCGGCGAACTGGCCAGCAGAGGTAACATTGGTAAAAGACAACAAGGTCGCTATAAGCGGCTTGAGTCCTCCTTCGACAGCAAAAATACCGAAGGCAAAGGACACTGCCAGATAGCCAAGACCGATCGGCAGACCATCCTTAAGCCCAATCAGGAAATTATTACTCGTTCTTATAGTTTTAGAACTGAAATCTCTGTTCATAACGAACATTATAGCCCTCAGCAGCTGGCTGTGACAATCAGTCGCCTGTGATATAATATTCAGGATTCAAGGCTTAATTTTCAGGCAGTTCGCGAGTCAGAAACCACAGGAAGCTGATGAGAAGAGCTGTTAAGAATTATATGATTCGGAGGACCTGAACATGCGGGACGGTTTCATCAAGGCAGCAGCAGCTTCACCAAGAATCAAGGTTGCTGACTGCAGCTATAATACAGAGCAGATCAAGTCGGTTATCAGCGCGGCCGCGGCAGAGAATGTCCAGCTGCTTGTGTTTCCTGAGCTAAGTATAACAGGCTATACCTGCGGCGATCTGTTTCTAAGCAGAGTACTGCAGCAGGCAGCTTTGCAATCACTTGAAGAGCTTGCCGCGTTTACTGCCGAGCTGAACATGGTTGTACTGGTAGGTCTGCCGCTGGCAGTCGGCAATAATCTCTATAACACAGCAGCGGTGCTGAATAGGGGAAATATCCTTGGCCTCATACCTAAGCAGTTTGTTCCCAACTATAGCGAATTTTATGAGCTGAGGCATTTTACCCCGGCCTCACAGTCTGATCTTATCAGAGAAATTGATCTAGCCGGGCAAAAGGTCAAATTTGGCCAGAAGCAGCTTTTTACCTGTACGGAGATGCCTGAGCTGATTATCGCTGCTGAGATTTGCGAGGATCTGTGGGTAGCACAGCAGCCTTCAGCCAGACACACACTGGCAGGCGCAACAGTAATCTGCAATCTCTCAGCCAGTGATGAGATCATCGGCAAAGCAGATTACAGACGTATGCTGGTGAAGAGCCAGTCCGCACGTCTCATCTGTGGCTATATCTACGCTGACGCAGGCCAGGGCGAATCAACAACTGATCTAGTCTTCGCCGGACATAATATGATTTATGAAAACGGCCGCAAGCTGGCAGAAGCAGAGCTGTTCAGCGATAGTCTGATCATGACAGAGCTCGACGTGCAGCTGATAGCCTCTGAGCGCAGACGCCAGAACACTTATGGTGTAGTACAAAATGATCTTCAGCTCTATGAGCAGCATGGCTATCAAACAACCGAGTTTTCTATTGGCAATATGGAGCATAAGCTCAGCCGAACCTGGCCGGCTTACCCCTTCGTACCTGCCGACAACGCCGAGCTGTCAGCACGATGTGAGCAGATCCTGACGCTACAGATGCAGGGACTACGCAAGCGCCTCGAGCATACCGGCGCGAAATCCGCTGTGATCGGCCTGTCCGGCGGTCTCGATTCCACCCTTGCCCTTCTGGTAACCGCCAGGGCTTTTGACGTTCTTGGACTTGACCGCTCTGGTATCATCGCAGTAACGATGCCTGGATTCGGCACTACTGACCGGACCTACAGCAACGCGCTGAAACTTGCCGGATCGGTCGGCGCAACCCTAAGAGAGATTTCGATTCAAGCTGCTGTATTACAGCATTTCGAGGACATCGGACATTCAGTCGATCAGCACGATGTCACCTATGAGAACTCGCAGGCACGTGAACGCACCCAGATCCTGATGGATATCGCGAATCAGTCAGGCGGTCTGGTAATCGGTACTGGTGATCTGTCAGAGCTGGCCTTGGGCTGGGCGACCTATAACGGCGACCATATGTCTATGTATGGTGTAAACGCCTCAGTGCCGAAAACCCTGATCAGACATCTAGTAGCTCATACGGCCAGACAGGATGATGAATTAAGCTCTGTTCTGCTTGATGTGCTGGCAACACCAGTCAGCCCCGAGCTACTGCCGCCGCAAAACGGTGAGATCGCACAGAAGACCGAGCATCTGGTCGGACCATACGCCCTGCATGATTTCTTCCTCTATTATTTCGCACGATACAGCTTCAGCCCGACCAAAATAAGACGCCTGGCCAAGGCGGCTTTTGCCAATGACCAAGAGCTGGAGCCGCAGATCGACCGTTGGCTCGAGGTGTTCATAAGACGCTTCTTCTCGCAGCAATTCAAGCGCTCATGTCTGCCCGACGGGCCAAAAGTC
>CAZSLR010000176.1:0-4365 GCA_964607635.1 uncultured Oscillospiraceae bacterium | reverse complement strand
CAGAGATCATTTGACTGGACAGACGCTCAGAACCTGGCGTCATAAATCAGGCATGATGGTAAAAGTCCTGCCCAGACCAGGTTTCTCCAAGCGATTCGCAGCAATGACTGTTCCCTATGGATCGATCAACCAGTCTTTTTCGTCAGATGGCATTATTTACGATGTACCGGCAGGTGCGGCTCATTTCCTTGAACACTGTGTTTTCAGTCGTGATGATGAAGGCGGACTTCTTGGTAAGCTTTCAGCCCTGGGCGCATCGGCGAACGCTTATACCTCGCATACTCATACCATGTACTATTTTTCGGCAGTCCATAATTTTGAGGCAGCGCTCAAGCTCTACCTAGGAGCGGTACTTGATCCGTATTTGGAACAGGACAGAGTAGAGGATGAGAGACCTGTGATCATAGCTGAGCTAAACCAATATTTGGATGATCCCGACAACCGCTGCTATATGCAGCTTCTGGAAAATCTCTACGCAGGACATACCGTTAAGCAGGATATCGGCGGAACTCTGGATTCGGTAGCGAGCATAACCTCTGATCATTTGAAAGCGATTCATGCCGCGTATTATCGCCCTGGCAGCTTGACACTAACGGTTGCCGGTGATTTTGATGAAAATAAAATTTTGACAGATCTACTGGAATTTCTGCCTGATCATGCGGGACCGGATATTCAGGCACTGTTTCCTGAGGAGCCTGAGACTGTAGTTAGAACAGAGTCCGTTCTGCGGATGGATATTTCATCACCATCCTTTTTATGTGGTATAAAGGATCCTGACATTTTACCTCACAAAACCAAATCCGGCCTTGATCTAGTGGGCAGGCAGAGGGCAGCAAGACTCATGTTCGATACTCTGCTTTCACCAGTGTCTCCGGTATATGAAACGCTCTATAGTGAAGGGTTGATTAACGATTCATTTGGCTACCACTACGCCTGTGAAAACAGCTTCGCTTTTCTGGCGATCGGCGGAGAATCTCCTGAACCTGAGAAGGCATCTATAAGGTTGATCGATCTAATGATCGAAGCGATCGAAAATGGTATAGATCAGGAGATGTTTGAGATTCAGAAGAGAGCAGCGGCAGGAGATTTTGTTCGTTCACTTGACGCGGTAGAGCATAGCGGCATGGTTCAGGCACAGTGCAATCTTCACATGGTTGACCTGTTCGATTATCCGTTGCTGTATGATAAAATGGATGCTGCGGCAGCTGATTATATGCTGTCGTTTCTCAGGGATCGCCGCAATTACAGTGTTTCGATCGTAAGAGAACAGTAGAAGCAGAGTATGACCTGTAGGTGTTATTCGAAAAACTGTAGTACAGATCGAGCAAGCAGTATGAGAGGAGACAAATATGCGAAGTGATTTTTTGGTAAGTTTTCCAGGTCTGGGAATCAAAGATCTGCCTGTGAATAGAGAGGCTTTTTCCATTTTTGGACAGTCGATCTACTGGTACGGTCTTCTGATTGCTGGAGCGATCATTTTATGCCTGTTGCTTTCCGCCAAATCGGCCACCAAGCATGGCCTGGTGTCTGATGATATTTTGGATACCTTCATATTTTTGATTCCAATGATCATAATTTTTGCCAGACTATTTTATGTAATTTTCGAGTGGGATTATTATTCCGCCGATTTGAGCAGAATATTTAATACCAGAAATGGCGGTCTCGCGTTTTATGGTGGCGTAATTGGCGGTGCGCTTACAATAATTCTGGTGGCGAAATTCAAAAAACTCAAGATGCACAAGCTTCTTGACCATTTTGCTGTTTATCTTCCCCTGGGACAGGCTATCGGCCGCTGGGGCAATTTCTTCAATCAAGAAGCATTTGGTACAAATACAACTATGCCATGGGGCATGTACAGCAACGAGACAGCCAGATATCTGACCAGTATGGGTGCCGGCTATGATCCAGCCTTGCCTGTGCATCCTACCTTCCTCTATGAGTTTCTGGGCAATATGTTGATTTTTGCGATATTGCTGATTTTGCGCCGCAAAGCCAAGGCTCCATTTGTCATGACCTTCTCATATTTAGGTCTTTATGGTCTGCTGAGATTTTTTATTGAGTCTATCAGAACTGACGCGCTGTTCATACCTGGCACAGATCTGAGAATATCAATGGTGCTGTCAGTGCTGATGGTAGTCGCTGCTATTGTATATATTCCATTAGCAGGCCGTAGATTCGAGAGGCTCGCGCTTAGTAATGAGCTGACTGAATTATCTGACAAGGCTGGTGCGGAAGATTCAGCTGCAGCTGTTGTTAAAGCGTCTGATGGCGATTCTGCTTCAGATAACGAATCAGTCGCGGAGGTGGCTGATCAACAAGCATCTGAAGATGATTTCATTATAATCGAAGATAATAATGACCAGGAGAATAGAAACTAATGTCTCATTCTGGCTTCGAACAGCTTAAATCAGATACATTTTTTCGCAAGATGGATTATTGGATGCTTGTACCTATTCTGTCTGTAACTTTGATCGGTCTTTTCGTACTGAACAAGGTACTGTCTTCCGGCTTCGGTGATCTCTATCCTATGAATATTTACAAACAGATCGGCGCTGCTCTGGTTGGCTTGATCATAGCAGTGATCATCAGCCTTCTGGAAGCACCAACGTTAAGACTTGTCGGCTGGGCGATTTACGCGGTCAGTCTGCTGATGCTTATATACGTTCTGGTAGATGGGTTTTCGCTTGAGGATAAGTGGGGGGCGGACAGCTGGATGCTGCTGCCTGTAGTAGGTACATTCCAACCCTCGGAGTTGGCAAAAGTAGGCATCGCGATGGTTTGCGCTCAGCTGTTTGAGGCTATGACCAACAACAAGCTGAATTGGTGGCAAGGTGGTCTGCTGATACTGGCAGTGTTTATTCCGCCTGTAGCGTTGGTTATGCTGCAGCCTGATTTCGGTACCACAATGGTTATTCTCTTCATGTTTGTCTGCATGGTGTTCGTATGGGGTATCAAATGGCGTTATGTGCTGCTAGGCATATCCGGAGCAGTAATTGCAATTCCGCTTGCCTGGTTTTTCTATTTGGGTGATTTCCAGAAAAACAGAATCATCACATTTCTCTTCCCAGGGCATGATCCGGATGCTTCCTTCAACCTTATACAAGCACAAATGGCTATAGCTTCAGGCGGTCTGTTTGGCAGTCGCTCTGAGAGTTCTGTGCATGTGCCTGTCAAGGAGTCTGATTTTATCTACACTGCTGTTTCAGAGCATATGGGATTTATTGGTACTACGGCTCTGCTTTTCCTGGCGTTCTTCTTCCTCGCGCGCAGTCTGTATGTAGCCTCAAGATTGAGAGATGAGAATCCGGCTGCGGCTTTTACCATGGTGGGACTAACATCTGCACTGGCCATTCATTATATTGAGAATCTTGGCATGACGGTTGGACTCTTGCCCATAACCGGTATACCGCTGCCATTTGTAAGCCTTGGCGGTACCGCAATGGTAGTAAATTTCATATCGCTTGGAGTTATGCTAAACCTTTCAGTTGAGAGGAATATTATTCAAAAATAGCCATATTGATCGCTTCGAACTATTGGACCTTCGGTTTCTTGGCCGAGGGTCTTTTTTCTTATATTAAGGTTGTATTACAAAAAGTGTCTCTCGTTACAATTTTGTTGCTTTGCTGTCAGTTAAGCAGTAAAATACATCTTAGGTGGTGAATTGTAGAGGATAATATCACATTAGTGGTTAATAGTGGTTGAGATATTCGAGGGGAGGTGCAGATGTGGCTAGATTTACTCATACAGTCGATGCAAAGGGCCGGGTATTCGTTCCCGCACGTCTGCGCGATAGCCTTGGAGGCACATTGATAGTGACCTTAAGTCTTGATGATGGTTATCTCTCAGCCTATACACCTGAACAATTCCATGAAATCAGAGCACAGATAGCACAGCTGTCTGGTACAGATCCGGCCGTCAGAAGGCTGAAAAGAGCCATTATCGGCGAGGCGATGCCTTGTGATTTCGATAAGCAGGGCAGGATATCAGTTTCTGATGAGCTCTGGTCACATATAAATGTCAAAACAGGCGAAGAGGTCTGTTTTATCGATATGTTCGATAAGCTTGAAATCTGCTCTAAGAGCTTCTATGACGCCCAGAAGGAGGAAGAGGGATCTCTCGCAGGAATCGATCTCTCAAGGTTCGATGTCAGAGGACTTTGATTTTCGCCATATTTCGGTTCTTTACAGTGAATCGCTGGAGCGTCTGGCAATTAAACCGGATGGAGTCTATGTCGACTGCACTCTGGGCGGAGGCGGGCATAGCAGCGGTATACTTGAGTCTTTGGACAGCAGCGGCAGGCTGATAGCCTTCGACAAAGACGCAGATGCCAGGGCAGCTGCAGGTCAGCGGCTGGCTCAAGTAAAC
>CAZSLR010000175.1:0-4402 GCA_964607635.1 uncultured Oscillospiraceae bacterium | reverse complement strand
GGAAGCCCAACTGGCAGAGCTTGCCGGCCGGAGCTTCCGTATCGAGCCCAATTTTGATATCAGGCTTAAATGATCATGTGCTTATAATCAGTATCAGTAGGCCTTGCCCCAGACAACTTGCTTCTGTGCAGGCTTACCACAGCACACACAGGTTTCCGCGACTTGAACCTGTTCAAAAGGCATACAGCGTGATGTCGCGCCGATCTCTTCCTTGATCTTAAGCTCACATTCCAGATCACCACACCACATAGCTCTAACAAATCCAGGCTTCTCAGCGATCAGTTTAGACATTGTCTGCCAATCAGCAGCATCATAAACACGGCTCTCCAGACTCTCCAGAGCACGCTGATACAATCCATCGTGAATCTCATCAAGCAGCCCCTGTACTGAATCTGCCAGCCCGTCAAGAGATAACACAATTTTCTCACCATTGTCACGACGAACAGCTACGCATTGATTTTGCTCAAGATCACGTGGTCCCAGCTCTATTCGCAGCGGAACACCCTTCATCTCGTACTCACTGAATTTCCAACCGGGCATTTTATCAGAATCATCCAGTTTAACACGGAAGCTCTTTGCCAGCTCAGCCTTGATCTCCTGCGCCTTCGCCAAGACACCGGCCTTGTGCGCGGCTATCGGAATAATGACTGTCTGCAGAGGAGCGATTCTTGGCGGCAGCACGAGTCCACTGTCATCACCATGCACCATGATGATCGCGCCAATGGATCTGGTCGATAATCCCCAAGATGTCTGATGAACATATTGCAGCTGATTATTCTTATCACTGTACTGAATATCAAAGGCTTTGGCGAAGCCATCACCGAAATAGTGAGATGTCGCTGATTGCAAAGCCTTGCCATCATGCATCATAGCCTCAACTGTATATGTGTTTACAGCACCGGCAAACTTCTCTTTTTCAGTTTTCTGACCCTTGACAACAGGAATAGCAAGATAATCGCGATAGAAATCCGCGTAAACATTAAGCATGCGGATCGTCTCTTCAACAGCCTCATCAGCTGTCGCGTGCGCGGTATGACCTTCCTGCCAATAGAACTCAGTCGAACGCAGGAAGGGACGTGTCGTCTTCTCCCAGCGCACTACTGATACCCATTGATTATATAGCTTGGGCAAGTCTCGCCATGACTGGATGATCTGAGAATAATGATCACAGAAAAGAGTCTCCGAAGTAGGTCTTATGCACAAGCGCTCGGCCAGCTTCTCGCTGCCGCCATGAGTAACCCAGGCGACCTCAGGAGCGAAGCCCTCAACATGGTCCTTTTCCTTCTGCAGTAGACTCTCTGGAATAAACATAGGCATCGCTACATTCTCATGACCGGTATCCTTAAACATCTGATCAAGATTTTTCTGAATATTTTCCCAGATAGCGAAGCCGTACGGTCGCAGGATCATACAGCCCTTGACAGATGAATAGTCGATCAACTCTGATTTGAGCACGACATCTGTATACCACTGTGTGAAATCCTGATCCATCGCTGTGATGGCCTCTACTCTTTTCTCTTTGCCTGCCATTATCCTATACTCCTAACATTATCTGGTCTGGTAGATCAGATTTTGAACCCAACTACCTTAGCTGTTTCCTGTGCGATCGCCAACTCTTCATTTGTCGGTACGACCAGCACCTTAACAGCAGAATCATCAGTTGATATTTCAGCCTCACGGCCTTTGACAGCAGAATTCTTATAAGGGTCGATCTGAATACCCATATAGTCAAGACCTTCACAGGCGCCTCTTCTGATATCATATGTATTCTCACCGATTCCAGCTGTAAATACAACCGCGTCAACTCCGCCAAGCGCTGCCGAGTATGCGCCGATATATTTGCGGCATTGATACTTGAACATATCAAGAGCCAGTGAAGCCCTCTTATTACCCTCACCTGCTGCTGCGTAGAGATCACGGAAATCACTGCTGACACCTGAAATTCCCATAACACCGGATTTCTTATTGAGCAGATCGTCAATGCCCTTAATATCCAGGCCTTCCTTGTTCATCAGGAAGGTAACGATCGCAGGATCGATGTCACCAGATCTTGTACCCATGCATATCCCGGCCAAAGGTGTGAGCCCCATCGATGTATCGATACATTTACCATATTTGACAGCAGCTATTGATGAACCGTTGCCCAGATGACAAGTTATCAGCTTAAGCTTCTCAATAGGTTTGTTCAGCATTTCAGCGGCTCTCTTGGCAACATAGCCATGAGAAGTACCGTGGAAGCCATATCTGCGTACACCATGCTTCTCATAAATTTCATAGGGCAAAGCATACATATATGACTGAGCAGGCATTGTCTGATGGAATGCTGTATCGAATACGGCAACCTGAGGCACCGAAGGCATAGCTTCTTCACAGGCCTCGATGCCCGTCATATTCGGCGGATTGTGCAAAGGAGCCAGAGCGTAAACGCCTTTGATAGCGTTCTTAACCTCTGGTGTGATCAACGCAGATGATGAGAAGCTCTCACCACCATGAACAACTCTATGTCCTACGGCATCGATTTCATCCATACTCTTGATAACACCATTGTCCTCAGAGGTCAGAACCTTCAGAACCGCTTCTACAGCAACCTTATGGTTTGGCAGATCAAAGTTAAGCGTTACAGGTTCTCTGTCCATACCCATATGCTTTACCAGAGCATTAGGCAGTCCAATGCGTTCTGCTCCGCCTCTGGCAATGACTTGACCTGTACTGACCTTCAGCAGCTGATACTTAAGAGATGAGCTGCCGGCATTAATTACAAGAACTATCATCTTACAGTTATACCTCCTGTGCCTGAACGGCGGTTATGGCAGCTACACCAACGATATCGTCAGCACTGCAGCCACGTGAAAGGTCGTTGACCGGACGGGCAATACCCTGTGTTATCGGGCCATAGGCCTCGGCTTTTGCCAGTCTCTGAACCAGCTTATAGCCTATATTGCCTGAATCAAGATTAGGGAAAACAAGTACATTGGCCTTGCCGGCTACCGGGCTGTTAGGTGCTTTGCTCTTGCCTACTTCTGGTACGATAGCGGCATCCAGCTGCAACTCACCATCAAGATTGAGCTGAGGTGCTTTTTCCTTGGCCAGCCTTGTTGCTTCAATTACCTTAGCAGTAAGGTGACTGTTAGCGCTGCCATGGCTTGAATAGCTGAGCATCGCGACATTTGCCTCTTCACCTGTCAGCTGCTTGAAGCTCTTGGCAGATGAAATGGCGATCTCAGAAAGCTGGTCCTCATTGGGATCCTCAACGAGACCACTGTCGGCAAATAGGAATGTACCGTTAGCGCCGAACTCACAGTCAGGCACTATCATCATGAAAAAGGCCGAAACCAGCTTGGTTCCGGGAGCGGTTTTAAGTATCTGAAGCGCTGGTCTGAGTGTATTTGATGTGCTGTTAACAGCACCTGCGACCATACCATCAGCCTGGTTCTGCTTAACCATCATAACACCATAAAACAACGGATTGAGTATAGTCTCCTTCGCTTTTTCCATTGTCATGCCCTTGGCCTTGCGCATTTCATAAAAAGCCTCGACGAAGCTGTCATAATCAGCACTGGCTGCCGGATCAATGATCTTGGCGCCGGATATATCCCACTCCGGTGCAACTGCTTCAATTTTCTCCTTGTCACCGATCAGAACAACATCTGCAATTCCTTTTTGCAGGATCTTGGAGCAGGCCTCAATCGTTCTCGGATCGTAGCTCTCCGGTAATACGATCGTTTTTTTATCACTGCGTGCCTTCTCAATGATCGAATCAATGAATCCCATGGTCATACCTCTTTCCCACTAAATAAATAAAACATCTTCAACGCAAATTTCCCGCTGTCTGTCGACTTGCGGGAAACCTTGCTCCTTTTCAACGCCCATTAGTATATACAATATTCTCTGGTTGTTCAAGATTATTTAGTTTTTGTTTGTCAGGATTTTGAGTGAGCCAATAGGTAAACATCGCCAGACCTGCACTGATGAGAAAATCACCCGGACTGACCATATACCAGCCGAAGCTCCAAACCGGTAGCCAATCACCAAGCTTGACGAGAATTGTATCAGAATTTGCAAGTGTATAATGGCTTGCTGCTGCAATTCTAGCTAGCGGCACCTCATGTAATGCCTCTATTCGATCGGTCAACATTAATGATATTGGCATCTGACCTTTGTTAGCAACAATTACCAACGCGTTAGCGGCAGAACCTGATGCGGTCAGCCAGAGTCCGACCCTGGCAGTGAGTTTGATTTTTGAAATTGAATTTACAATTAGAAATATGATTACCAGAACATACTGAAAAGCTGAAGCGCCAGTTCTTAGAATTAAAACCATTGATGAATCAGAGGTTATTCTCTCAATGAATCCGAACACAACAAGTGCTTCAAACAGAAATGACAAAAACAAAAATGAGAT
>CAZSLR010000174.1:0-4411 GCA_964607635.1 uncultured Oscillospiraceae bacterium | reverse complement strand
GGCTATACACCTTCAGTATTCAATGTTCTGCCGAAGCTCCTGGAGCGCAGCGGCAACTCTGACAGAGGATCGATCACAGCGCTCTACACCGTTCTGGTAGAAGGCGACGACATGAATGAGCCGGTCGCAGATACTGTCAGAGGTATACTTGATGGGCATATCGTTCTATCAAGAGAGCTGGCCCATCGCAATCACTATCCGGCAATCGACGTACTGGCCAGCGTCAGCCGTATTATGCCGGACATAACAACTAAGGAACACCGAGAAGCATCAGGCTTCCTTAAGAATAATCTCAGTGTCTACACTGAGTCACAGGATCTGATCAATATAGGCGCCTACAAGCGCGGGACCAACCCGGAGATAGACCAGGCAGTAATGCTCTATCCGGACATGATAAGGTTCCTGCGTCAGGATATTATGGAAACGACAGATTTCTCGGACACGGTCGATATTCTGACCATGCTGAAAGGATCAGGTGAGAGATGAAGAAGTTTGAATTTACTCTTGAAACTCTGCTCGGGATCAAAGAAAGAGAAGAGAAGGAACGCCAGAGAGAACTGGGCGATGCCAATAATCGCCTGACACAGGCGCAAGCTGTTCTCGACGCTCTGAAAGAGGAAGAGGTTAATCTTCGTCAGGATTGGCAGAACAGTCTGCGCAGTGGTTGGCAAACACCGGATTACAGGCAGTATGACCAGTATTTTGTCAGACTGCATGAGCTGCAGGATCAACAGAAGATCAAGATCCACCAGATCGAGCAGGAGCGTGATCAGATTCAGGAGAGACTAATCAGAGTCATGAATGAAATCAAATCACTGCTCAAGATGAAGGCTAAGCAATATGAGGCCTATAAGAAGGAAGTGGCCAAGGAAGAGGAAAAGGCGGTCGACGATATGATCACCTTTCGCCTGAACCCCGCGGCAGAGGTCGGAGGATAAACTGTGGCAAAGGAACAAGAGGAAAAAAGCGGCACACTTCCGCCAGAAATTGAGAAGGCGAAGAAAAAGGCCGATAAGGATCTAAAAAACGAGCAGAAGAAGGCTGCCAGCAGACAGGCCAAGGAGGCTAAGGCTGCCAGAAAAGGCGCTAAGGCTGCAGAGGTCAAGCAGACAACTCATGCAGGTGCTGTATTCGCGGGTTTTCTCTATGGTGTGTTTTTTATTCTTCTGCTGATTGCGGCAGGTACGGCCTTCTACTATTTTGATCTTGGCGGTATGCGCAATATGGTAATAAGCGGACTCAGAATAGATCGGGACTCATACACAATCATCGAGAACAGACGCAATGAGCTCTCGAAGATAGAGGAACAGATAAAAACTGAGCAGCAGAAAATACAGGCAGACAAAACAACACTGGTACAGACCGAGGAAGCGCTCGCCAAGCGCGAAGAGGAGCTAAAGCTTAAGGAGCAGGAGCTGACAAATCAGGAATCACTGCTCAGTGGCAAACAAACAGATCTGGCAGAGATCATCGAGCTGTACGAAACCATGGATACGACAGCAGCGGCGAGCATAATCGGAAAATTTGCCAATCAGGACGATGTGATCAAGCTACTGCGCAATCTTAGCCAATCGAAGGCCGGACAGATATTGGCACTGCTGGATCCTGAGACCGCTTCGGAAATAACCTCGGAAATGCTGGCGACGGCATCATCTAAGCCGGTTGAAACAACTGAAACAAGCGCTCCTTAAGCGCAGTGAAGAGAAATAACGATCATCAGATGATGATCTGACAGACTTCCCCGATAACGGGAGTCAGGAGGAAACAGATGACAACAGTTAAGCTGGATCTCATATCGGCAAAAGCCCAGCAGGCGGCTGGTAAGAGCGGTAAAAGCGAGCGAGCGGACAATGGCCTCTTCACTGAGGTTTTCTCTGCCAAGCTCAGCGGCAGCAGAACTACAACAGCCGCAGATGACAGATCCTCATCAGCTGCAAAGGATAAAGTTGAAGGCGCTGCCAAAGATGCCGTACAAGCGGATTATGAGGATGGCGACTCAATCGATACGGAGCAGAATGAACTGCAGGAAACTTCAGAGCCTGAGGATGAGTCAGTCGAGAAGGCAGCAATGATGCCGGCCTGGCTGCTGATGCAGCTAGAACAGGACTCTGTTAACAACGAGGTTATGGCTGTACCGGCAATTGGTGTTGAAGCTGTTGCTGATCCAGTTATGGTTCCGGCAGAAGTAGTCACAACTATTGATCTGGAAGCTGTCGGTGATGTTCAAGCAGTTATAGCCGAAGACGCAATGTCAGCGGATGCAGTTTTGCTGCCAGATGGCAACCAATTGGTTGATGCGGAGAATGTTCAGAATATCGTGTCAGCAGCTGGTGATGTACTGACTGAAGCAGCAACTCCGACTAACGAGGCTGGCAGGGAAATAATCGATTCCAAGGTACTGCCAGAACAGGAAATGACGGCAGCCGATTTGGATTTGCAGCAGACTGTTGTAGCTGAAAATGCTGTAGATATTGAAGAAGTAACGATCGTTAAGTCTAACACAGTTATCGATAGCCAGGAACTGGCGGCAGCTGAGTCAACCAGATTGAATATTCAAGATGCATCTGCGGAGGAAACTGAAGCAACATCAATTACTGGCGCAGAGGCTGATATTGTCCAGGAAGAAAACAGATTGCTGGACAACCTTAAGTCAACAGCTGACGGGAATCGCCAACCTAGACAAGAAAAAGAAAATGACAATAACGGCTCGGCTTTTGCCCAGATGATAAGAGGTGAAGTTGTCAGACAGGACAGTGGTACTGTCGATAACACTTCAGCCACTGGTATGTACTCCGCTGAGGTTGAGGTTCGAGACGTCGGCCAGTTCGGCAGACAGCTGATCGAGCGTATCGACTTGCGTCAGCTTGACCAGTCACAGCAGCTGACGATCAGACTGAGACCTGATGAGTTCGGCAGCCTGACGATCAGACTGACCCGCAGCCCGGAAGGATTGCTGGCACAGCTGATCAGTGACACTGCCGTTACCAGAGAAATGCTGGCACAGCAGGCAAATGATTTGCAGCAGGCACTTAAGGATCAGGGATTCGATATTGTTCAGACTGAGATTTTATCGGATTTTGCCGATCAGCAGCAGGACAATAAGAGCTTCGGCAGCTGGCAGCAGCTGCAGGAGGGCAGAGAATTTAATATAAGAACAGCGGATGCCGCGGCCAGACTCTCAGCACAGATGCTGGAGCAGGATGAGTCGCAGCAGAGAATAGAGCGATACACGACCGGCTCGGTCGACTATTTCGCCTGATAAGGAGGTAAGAAATGCCAATATCAGATGTAACACAGGCAGCGCAGACTACAGCGCAGACCAGTCAAATTAACCGCAATGTCAAAAATGAGCTGGGTAAGGATGAGTTTCTGAAGATTCTGGTGACACAACTGCAGAATCAGGATCCGATGAGTCCGATGGAGGATACTGATTTTATAGCTCAGCTGGCGCAGTTCAGTTCACTTGAGCAGATGCAGTCGCTGAATACCAGCTTCACCTTCGGACAGGCCTATAACCTGATCGGGAAAAATGTCTTCTCAACGATCACCAATGATCAGGGCGTAGCAGAAGATATCTTCGGAAAAGTCACCGGCGTTCTCTCGTCGAAGGGTGCTGCCTATCTCGAGATCGATGGTAAGGGCTATATTCCTTTTACTAATGATGTAGTGGTGTATGAGCCTAATATAGGTGATAACACAACTACTCCGACTAGTCCGGAGGGACAGGTAAGCACAGCTTCCACAACAGTAAATTCACAAACGACAACACAGTCAGTAACAACAAATACACAGACAACAAACGAGCCAGGGACGGCTGAAATAGACAGCATAGAAGCAGAGCAGGAGATTCAGAACAACACGACGACTGCCGCCAGCGGCACACAAGCAACACAAGAAGTCATCAGCCTGGGCGATCCTACGACCAGAGTTATGGACTACTAAGGAGGAAAACTATGCTAAGATCACTCTATTCCGGCGTTTCCGGTCTTAAGAATCATCAGACAAAAATGGATGTAATCGGCAACAATATCGCCAACGTCAATACCGTTGGCTTCAAATCCAGCCGTGTTACCTTCCAGGATATCTACAGCCAGACACTGCGTCCGGCAAGCGCTCCCGGTGCTGATTCCGGTGGTGTAAATCCGCAGCAGGTTGGTCTAGGTGTATCACTTGGATCGGTCGATACGATGTTCACCAGATCAGCAGCTGAATATACCGGTTCACCACTCGATCTGAGTATCGAGGGTGACGGCTTCTTCGTAGTTAACGATAGAGGCAATGATTTCTTCACCAGAGCAGGTAACTTCACGACTGATGCTGCAAACAATCTTATCAATGCCAATGGTCTTATCGTTCAGGGCTGGATGACAGGTGAGGGAAATGATGATCCTCCTTTTAATCCTACCAACCC
>CAZSLR010000173.1:0-4434 GCA_964607635.1 uncultured Oscillospiraceae bacterium | reverse complement strand
CAGGAGCATATTCGCAAAATCATTTATACAGAGGAAACCCGTTTTGCCGAGACTGTGCAGCAGGGAATGAGTCTGCTTGAGGACTATATAGCTCAGGCTCGTGATTCCGGCAGCAGCCAGCTAAGCGGCAGCGATGTGTTCCGGCTGCATGACACCTATGGCTTCCCGCTTGATCTGACCAGAGAGATCGCAGCTGAGCAGAATCTGACGATCGATGAGGATGGCTTCCATTCCGAGATGAACAGACAGAAGAATATGGCACGTCAGGCTCTGAAGGATAAGGGTGGATCTGCCTGGGGCGGACAAGCATTGCCTGAAACTATCGACCGCAGCAAGGCGACGGCTTTTACCGGTTATGATGTTCTGGCCGATGAGTCAGAAATCATAGCGATTTTGTCGGGGTCTGAGGGTGGCGATGGTCTGGTCGAGCTCGATCAGGCTGAAGCTGGCCAGGCTGTGACGATTATTACTGCTAAAACACCGTTTTACGCTTCCTCTGGTGGTCAGACAGGCGATATTGGTGTGATCAGAACAGATAATGCCCTAATAAGTGTTGAGGATACGACTAAAACTGCTGAAAACATCTGGCTGCATGCGGCTGTTGTTGAGAGTGGAACAGTTCGCAAAGGCGATTCTGTGAAGCTTGAGGTCGATATCAGATCAAGATTGGATACAGCAAGAAATCACACAGTTACACATATACTGCATAAGGCGCTGCGTGAGGTGCTGGGAGATCATGTCGCGCAGGCAGGATCAGCTGTTTCACCTGAGAGACTTCGCTTTGATTTCAATCATTATCAGGCTGTGACAGCTCAGGAGCGAGATCAGATCGAGCGCAGAGTTAATGAGATCATTCTGCAGAATATGCCGGTCAAGACTGATGTTATGACGATCGACGAGGCTCGTGGCAGCGGCGCGATGGCATTGTTTGATGAGAAGTATGGCGATACTGTTCGCGTGGTTTCGGTGGGCGATTTCAGTCGTGAGCTCTGCGGCGGTACGCATCTAAGCAAATCAACTGAGGCCTGCCAGTTCCGACTGCTTTCTGAGAGCGGCGTTGCTGCCGGAGTACGCAGAATAGAAGGTGTCACCGGTCCTCAGGCCTATGAGATCAGCAGAAATGATAATATGACTGTACATGAAGCGGCCTCGCTTCTAAAATGCAGCCCGGATGATCTGGCCTCTAAGCTGGCCGGCTTGCTGGATAAGGCAAAGCAGCTTGAAAAGGCTCTGGCTGCTGAGCAGGCTAAACAGACAGCTGATGCGGCGGGCGATCTCGCAGGTAAGGCAGAGGATGTGGGCGCTGGAATGAAGCTTGTGGCAGCCAGAATACAGGTGCAGGATATGGATAAGCTGCGTCAGGCTGCTGACAATGTTCGTGACAGCATAGGCTCAGGTGTTGTAGTTCTGGCAGCTGAGAATGATGGCAAGGTAAACTGGGTCGTTATGGCTACCAAGGACGCTGTTGCCAAGGGCTTGCATGCGGGACAGCTTGTCAAGGAAGCCGCGATGATCACCGGCGGCGGTGGCGGCGGCAGACCTGATATGGCGCAGGCAGGCGGCAAGGACGCAGCGAAAATTGACGAAGCACTGGCAAAAGTCAAGTCGATCGTAATTGAGAAGCTTGGTTGAACTTAATCAATTGAGCTCCTGTCTAGTGTGTTTGGTGGATCGGTTATTTTGTCGAGGATCGTTGAATCGAAGACTGTTGAATGGAGGCGTAATAGATGGACAACTGTATTTTCTGTAAAATAGTACGTGGAGAGATTCCTTCAGCTAAGGTATATGAGGATCAGGATATTCTGGCATTCAAGGATATAAATCCAGCAGCGCCGGTTCATGTTCTGATCGTGCCCAAGAAGCATGTTTCTGATATCATGGCACTGTCTGACAATGATCAGAGAGCGGAGATCATGGAGTCTGTGATCCGAGCCGTGCCGGAGGTAGCCAAGGCATCCGGTGTTGCGGAGAATGGTTTCCGATTGATCAACAACTGTGGTGAAGAGGGCGGACAGACTGTCATGCATCTTCATTTCCATTTGCTTGGCGGCCGGAAACTCGGCGATAAGCTGATCTGAATCTAACAGTTGACGATAGTTGCTGTAAGACTGTATAATAACCAATGATGTCGCCAAAGGTATACCTTTGCGGCAGACTAAGCGAAAACCGCCGTGAGGGGAGTGAAATAGATGTCAGAAGTCAGAGTTAAAGAGAATGAAACCCTTGACAGCGCTCTGAGACGCTTTAAGCGTTCTTGTGCCCGGTCCGGCGTTCTTGCTGAGGTACGTAAACGCGAGCACTATGAGAAGCCCAGCGTTAAGCGCAAGAAGAAGTCTGAAGCTGCAAGAAAGAGGAAACGCTGATCGATGAACGTGAAAGAAACTCTGTTCGAGGATATGAAGAAGGCGATGCGCGACAAGGATCTGCTGCGCAAGGAAATGCTGCAGATCGTGAGAGCTGCGATTCTACAGGTCGAGAAGGACCAAAAGATCGAGCTTGATGATGCCGGAGCTGCTGAGATCATAGCCAAGGAACATAAAAAGAGAGTCGAAAACCTGAACGATCTGAAGGACAGC
Source organism: uncultured Oscillospiraceae bacterium (assembly GCA_964607635.1). Taxonomy (GTDB): domain Bacteria; phylum Bacillota; class Clostridia; order Saccharofermentanales; family UBA5734; genus JAAYFZ01. The sequence goes on along the minus strand of CAZSLR010000173.1, from coordinate 1,858 downwards.
GGCAGAGAGGATATATTGGAGAAGAACAGGGCAGAGATCCTTATTCTTGAAGAATATCTTCCCAAGCAGCTTTCTGAGCAGGAAATAACCGATATCGTTGATGCTGCAATCAGGCAGTCAGGAGCGAGTTCGGCCCGGGACATGGGTAAGGTCATGCAAGTGATAATGCCTCAGGTCAAGGGGAAGGCAGACGGCAAGCTGGTTAATCAAATAGTGAAGAAACAGCTTGGCTGATGTCTTAAAATAGAACAGATTTAGAAGGGCTCGATGTCGTAAACGGCAGTCGGGCTCTTTTGTTCATAAATGAAATGTTTTATTATTAAGCTGTGAACGGGACTAACTGCCCGGCAAATAAATCAGAGAGGAGGGATGACATGTACATCAGGAAGGACTGGCAGCTTGTTAACAATTCTAATACAAATAATGCTGATCTTGATCCGGCGTTATTTTCTGAAATAGATCTCGCTGGGAAAATATTGCTTAGTCGAGGATTGATAGATCCTGACCAGCATAGAGATTTTTTTGCCGCGGATTTGGCAGGACTACATGATCCCTTTCTCTTCAAGGATATGAAGAAAGCCTGTGAGGCTATTGTCAGGCATGGCCAGGCGGGTTCACTTATAATTGTTCATGGTGACTATGATGCAGATGGACTCACCTCTACTGCTCTGGTTATTAGGGCACTCAGACAATTCGGTTTCAAATGTGATTATGTCGTGCCCGATAGACTGGTTGATGGTTATGGATTATCCGATACTGGAATAAATCGGATAATAGCTGCCGGGGCTTCTCTGGTTATTACGGTTGATTGTGGCATCGCCAGTGTAGAAGAGGTGGATCGTCTTAACGCTGCAGGCATAGAGGTGATAATCACTGATCATCATGAGTTCCGACCTGAGCTTCCGCGGGCACTTGCTTTGCTAAATCCCAAGCTGCCTGATCATGGCTATCCGTTCGACGCGCTTGCCGGTGTTGGAGTCGCGCTTAAGCTGGTTCAGGCCCTTGATATTATGCTTGAGGGTGGTAAAAAATGGGTCAACAATATAACACTGGCAGCTCTTGGAACTGTGGCAGATGTGGTACCGTTGATCGATGAGAATAGAATAATTGTCAGTAACGGAATCGCGCAGATAAATCGAGGTGCTGAGAACGTACCTGCTGGTATTTGCGCCATGATGGATCTGTGCCAGAAACGAAACAGCTTGAACGCCGGTACAATGGGCTTCACTCTAGCTCCTCGCTTAAATGCGGCAGGTAGATTAGGCGATGTCGAACCAGCACTGAAATTGCTGTTGTCTGATGATAAGGCTGAAACCGTAAAGGCCGCGGAGATCCTTAATGAACTTAACAAACAGCGGCAGGGACTGGAACAGGCCATTGTTGAAGAGGCTGTAAGCAAAATAGAAGCCTCACCTGACTCAGCAGGCAGAAATGTAATTGTGATTGCCGGACGCGACTGGCATCCAGGTGTTATCGGCATTGTCTGTTCTCGTCTTGTTGAACAGTACAGCCGGCCAGTCATTATGCTTGCTGGTGATAATGAGGCCAACCTACGAGGATCATGCAGAACCTTTGGTGATTTCGATATACTGGCTGCCCTGGATGCCGCAGCAGAGTTTACTTTATCCTATGGTGGACATAAGAAGGCTGCTGGACTTGAGCTGAGTCCGGACAATCTAGATGCGTTTGCTGATGCTGTAAATGAATATGCCAGCCAACATATGGATCAGCTTGATATGCGTCCTGTTTTGCTGGCAGATATGTATCTGGAAGAAAACGATCTTACGCTAGAAAACGCCCGTTCACTAGCTGCTTTGGAGCCCTATGGTGAATGCAACAGACAGCCTCTGTTTATAAG
>CAZSLR010000172.1:0-4471 GCA_964607635.1 uncultured Oscillospiraceae bacterium | reverse complement strand
CTTATCTCCCGATGATATTATTTACTGAGTAGATGAATTATATGGGAAAAGAGGAGGATAAATGGCAGCTGACAAACAATTTGAAGCTCAGATTATTACAGAGAAGTTGAGCCTCTTCTATGGAGAATTCCAAGCACTTAAATCCGTCAGTCTTGAAATACCGGCCAGGCAGATCACTGCCTTGATCGGTCCTTCAGGCTGCGGTAAATCAACCTATATCAAGACACTTAATAGAATGAATGACTTGATTCCCGGAGTTAGAATAGAAGGTAGTGTTCTGATTGATGACGAGGATATTTATGCTCCTGAGGCAGATGTTAATCTTCTGAGAAAAAGAGTAGGCATGGTATTCCAGAAGCCAAATCCTATGCCTATGTCGATATATGACAATATAGCCTACGGTCCTCGTATTCATGGTACGAAGAAACGTCGTGATCTTGATAGAATAGTTGAGAGCAGTTTGCATCGAGCAGCACTATGGGATGAAGTCAAAGACCGTTTGCGTAAGGATGCTTACAGCCTATCAGGCGGGCAGCAGCAGCGTCTCTGTATTGCCAGAGCTCTGGCAGTGGAGCCTGATATTTTGCTGATGGATGAATCAACCAGCGCCCTGGACCCTCTATCTACAATGAAGGTTGAAGAGCTTATGTATGAGCTTAAACAGAAATACACTATCGTAATCGTTACGCACAATATGCAGCAGGCAGCGAGGATCAGTGACCGCACTGCGTTTTTTATGTTGGGCGAGATCGTCGAGAGCGCGGCAACCGCGAGATTATTTAATGAACCACAGCATGAGAAGACTGAGGCATATGTTTCAGGTCGATTCGGTTGATTTGTATGGAGGGAATATATGGCGGCAAGAGCTAATTTTGAGAGAGACATGCAGCTTCTGCATGAAGAAATCACACGTATGGGTGCTCAGGTTGAGTATGCGATTGAGGAAGCTATAGCTGCGCTTATTGAGCTTGATGATAAGCGAGCGCTAGAGGTAATCAGTCAAGATGATATCGTTGATGAAATGGAACGTAATATAGACAGACACTGTGTTGAGATTATAGCACGGCAACAGCCTGTTGCCAGAGATTTGCGTGATATTACATCAGCTCTTAAGCTTATTACTGATCTTGAACGCATTGCTGACCATGCCAGTGACATTTCTGAGAGAGTACTGGCGATGTCTGAGCTGCCGGTAAAAATTCCAGTGCCCTATGACATTGTAACAATTACCAAGCTGGCAAGGACAATGTTGAGAAGCGCTCTTGATGCCTATGTCAGTAATAACAGGGCTATTGCCGCAGATGTCATCAACATGGATAATAAGGTAGATGAGCTTTATCTTAAGCTCAAAGCATATTTGACCAGAATGATGTCTGTTGATTCCGATAGTGTCCCGCAGCTGGTCGAAATGCTACTTGTTTGCAAATACGCTGAGAGAATAGCGGATCATGCACAAAATGTCGCGGAATGGGTCGTCTACTACATTGATGGTAGGCTAAAGGACGAGATCCAGGAGGTGTAAGCAGCAGTGAAGATCGCGGTAGGGAGATTAAAATGATAGAGCCTGTCATAATTCTGGTAGAGGACGATGCAGTTATATCTGAGTTGATTGAGTTCAATCTGAAGAATGAAGGTTATTCTGTATTGAGTTATCGCAGTGGTGACAAGCTGCTCTCCGATATTGACCATGATAAGGATATTGAGGCGGCGTTATTTGTTCTCGATATCATGTTGCCTGGTATAGACGGATTTGAGGTTTGTCGACGAATCAGGAAGCTGGAGCGTTATCAGCTTACACCTGTGCTCATGCTGACCGCAAGAGGGACTGAGAGCGACAAGGTCAAGGGCCTGGAGACTGGTGCTGATGACTATTTGACTAAACCCTTCGGCATGCGCGAGTTCATGGCACGTGTAAGTGCTCTTCATAGAAGGTATAAGCAAATAAGCGATCTTAAAACGAATAGATCGCCTGAAGAATTGATTAAGATTTCGAATAGCACTAATCTCGAGGCTCCTGAAACTGCAGGTGTTACTAAACCAATACGACCCGGCATGATCAGCTACCACAATATTACGATCGATGATACACGTCATCGAGTTTTCAAGGATCAAGACGAGATTGAAATGACACACAGAGAATACGAGCTGTTGAAATTTCTGATGATTCATAAGGGCGTCGCTTATAGCAGAGATGATCTGCTGAATTATGTCTGGGGCTATGAGTATAGCGGTGAGACACGAACAGTAGACGTTCATATCAGACAACTGAGGCGTAAGCTCGAACAGGATGACGCTCGGCCGATTTTGATCGAGACAGTTCGTGGCAGGGGCTATAGATTCAGTGATAGGCTGACTGAATAAGAATGTAAATTATACTGGTACCAAGTATCGTGGAGGTTTTGATGCTCAAACGAATTTATCTTCTGGTAGCGGCAATAGCTGTAATTGCTGTATTGATAACAGGACTGGTTTCCTTCGATATAATTAGTCAATACAATGATGAGGCCGCACATCGGTATTTGACATCAATGTCGAGGATAGTTGCTGCAGAGCTAAACGGCGGCAGTGCTCCACAGCAGGCTGCTGATGCCGCTTTGTCGGCTTTTGCCGATGACTCAAACAAGCTAAGAATAACTATAGCTGAGATAGATGGCACGGTTGTTTATGACAATCAGGCCGATCCGCTTACTATGGATAATCACGCAGACAGACCGGAAATTATTCATGCTGTCAGAACAGGATCGGTTGGAAGCGCGATCAGATCCAGCGATACTGTCGGTGAGGATATGCTCTATCTGGCGATCATCTCAGATTCGAACATGATAGTAAGAACTTCGATGCTTCTAAATGCTCATCGATCAGCGATCTTCAGCATGATTCGCACATCTGTTATTGTACTTCTAATCGTCGTAGCTGCTCTTGCCCTTGCTGGTCTGCTGCTACTGAAATATATAACCAGACCGCTCAGCAGTCTTCATGAGGCTGCAGTCGCTATGGGACAGGGTGACTTGTCTGCCAGGGTCCTGTTGCCTGAGGACGATGAGAATGGAATGTCGCGTCTGGCTCTGGCTTATAACTCAATGGCTGCTAAGCTTCAATCGACAATGGAAGAACTTGCTGACCGAAACGCAAGACTTGACGCAATACTTGATTCAATTACAGATCCTGTGCTGGCAGTAGGTGAGCGCTGTGCTGTGACATTTCTTAACGCCCATGCAAAAGGCGTTTTCGGCAGGAGTATTGATCCGGACGAGGCTGTCTATCCACTTGTGTTGATCACACATGATCCAAGTACTGAGAGATTGGCTGAAGAGGCCATGAGCAGCCAGAAGACCGTTAGCAGAGAGCTGAGCTTGAACACAGAGCAGGGAGACATTATTTTTTATGTCACAGCCTCTCCGCTTAAGGGCAGTCAGAATATTGGTGCTATCATAACGTTTCATGATATAAGTGAGGCCAGAAAAGCTCAGAAAATGCGCAGCGATTTTGTTGCTAATGTAACTCATGAATTGAAAACTCCTCTTACCTCGATCAGAGGCTTCATCGAAACCTTGCGTGGGGGCGCTATCTCTGACAGCAAGGTTGCAGTAAGATTTTTAGAAATAATAGATGTCGAGGCTGAGCGGCTGCATCAGCTGATCAATGATATTCTTATTTTGTCTGAGATTGAACAGCAGACTTTGGACAAAGAGGCTGAAAATTTTGATTTAAATAGCTTGATCGATGAAGTAGCGGTGCTGCTGGATGACAAAGCTGTGTCCAGAGATATTTCTATTATAGTTCAGCAGGAAGAGGAACAGCTGCCGGTAAAAGCATCACGAAATAGAGTAAAGCAGATTTTGCTCAATTTGATCGATAACGCAATCAGCTATGGAAATGAAGGCGGCAAAGTGTTTGTAGAGGCCGCGCGAAGGGCTGACGGTATGCTTGAGCTGAAGGTGAGCGATGATGGGCCTGGGATTCCCAAGGAGCATCAGGATCGAATATTTGAACGATTCTACAGGGTAGACAAGAGCCGGTCCCGGGATGCTGGCGGAACCGGTCTGGGTCTATCGATCGTTAAGCATATTGCGCAGTTGTATCATGGACAGGCCACAGTGACAAGTGAGCCTGGAAAGGGCTCGACTTTTACCATTATTTTAGATATATGAAGATAGGCCAACAGAATTGAAATATTTGATTCAACTGAGCGAGGGTTCGTAAATTGTACGGGCCTTCGCTTATCTGTTTGCCCTGCCTGCCCCTCATGATATAATGCTACATGGATTTACCAGAGCAGGAGGCAAATATGAATCAGCAAAATAATACAAGTTCCGACAAGGCCAGCTTCATCTATCCACGTGACAAAGCAGCTATGCCGGAGGTCTGGCAGCAGTTTATCAAGTCTTGTGAAGGCTGCCGCAATTGTGAGCTGCATCAGTCCAGGAAAAACGCGGTTGTTTTGAGAGGTTCAGTTGATGCTCCTCTTATG
>CAZSLR010000171.1:0-4496 GCA_964607635.1 uncultured Oscillospiraceae bacterium | reverse complement strand
TCTGACAGGCCTGCTTAAGACCCTCATCGCCAGTGGCCAAGGCCGCATCAGCCATACCGGAATACAAGTAAGCAGCTCGTACCGCATGACCAACAGCTTCTGTTTGTTGTCTTACAGGCAGATGATTCTGCGTATATTCTCTATCCTGACCATCAGCACCCCAGACAGTCCATGGGTCGTTTGCTCTCTCTTCAATAAAATAATCACTGTCGACACCCCGGGCTTCCAGAAAATGCATCGCCAGCTCAAGATCCTTTTCTCTGGCGGTCAAGTGATAGAGCCTCATCAGTGCCAGCTCTATCTCCGGATGACCTGGAATGCCTTTGATATCTTGTTTCACAAATCGGTCATAAATATGATCGACAAAGCCATTTGCTATTTCTAGAATTCTGCTCTTGCCTGTAATATCCGCGTAGGCAACGGCGGCTTCTATCAGGTGGCCGGCACAATATAGCTCATGACCCTCCTGCAGATTAGCCCAGCGCTTATCCGGCTCCTTAACTGTAAAAAACGTGTTGATATAGCCATCAGGATGCTGAGCGCTTCCGATCAGTTCAACGATCTCATCACAACGAGCCTCAAGCTCAGGATCAGGATAATGATACAAAGAATAAGCCGCAGCCTCCAACCATTTATAAACATCACTGTCCTGGAAAACCATGCCGTAGAACTCATTGTCGACCTTGCCCTCGCGCAGCATTTGAGCGGCAGCACGGAAGTTCTCGATCGCATGACTCTTCTCAGCGCCCTCGACCTGATCTTGAAGCACACGCTCCTGATAAGGGATGACGACGTCTTTTGCCAGTTTTTGATAATGCCCAAGGAAACCATTTGCAATTTTGAAATTCTTCATAAGATCTGTCATTTCACTGATCCTCCTAATAATATGTGGTGTGATATTCCGATATTTCGCAGTCGACTCTTAAACTTGTCTCCTATACGTAATTCTAGTATCATGAAATCATAATACAACACACAAATTTTGAGATCAGGTGTATAATTCTTATATGCGTTATTTTGTAAATGATCTTAACAAACCATTTAAGCTTATAAGCTGCGGCAATCTGATAAGTCTCGACGGCTTCCTTCATATGAGGCGCTGTCTCGATCATTATGTTCTTATTCTTGTGCTCGAGGGCACTCTTCACATAACTCAAAATGGCCTAGAGCATAATATTGAGCCACAACACTATATTTTGCTTCGTGCCAACGAGGTTCACTTCGGCAGTCGGCCTTCGAGCGGGCGGCTATCCTACTACTGGGCTCATTTCGATGATAACAAAGAACTGATTGAGATAGAAGAGCAAGCAGCCAGACTTAAAATCGTCAGTCCTGTTACGGATAACGTTTCAATGAGCGATAAGATGATTATGACAGAAACAGGCAATGTTGCCCGATCACCGCGCGCTTCTCTGTTATTTGGTCAGCTGCTTGATCTATCACGCCAGCCGGTTCAGTTTCCCATGCAGACAGATTACGCGCTCAGCCTTCTGCTGATGGAGGTTTCAAGAGCCGCGATCGAGACTTATAGTGATCTGCAAAAACAGATTCCTCCCACTATTTCACGTATTATTGAATGGCTGCGGGCAAACTGTCATGAAACTATATCAGTTCGCGATGTGGCGGCTGAGTTCGGCTATAATCCGGATTATCTATCAGCACTCTTCCACAAGACAACTGGTAGTACAATGACCAATTATCTCAACAAGCTAAGAATCGACATCTCAAAAACTTTATTAGCAAATTACTCCGTAACGGTACGGGAAGCAGCTTATTCCTGCGGTTTCTCGGACGAGAAGTATTATATGCGGCTGTTCAAAAAGCTAGAAGGCATGACGCCCTCACAGTTTCGCCATGCCTTCAGTGAAAAAAGTATAAATATGGAATAAATTCTTATCGGTTGATCAAATCGTTTTTTGTTTGCCCAGCCTTCTGAGAATTTGAATTACTACTGTCGGTACAAATGCCAGAACAGCTATGGCTCCATACTGTTGATTTGTCAGCACGACCGTTTCAAAAACTGACTGCAGCGGCGCAATGAAGAGCACAGCAGCCAGAAGAGCTGTGCCACTGGCAAAAGCTATCCAGCTGAAGCGATTGCTGAAGAGACGCTTGATTCTTAGCGGCCCCTGCGTGCGGCTGTTGAAGCCATGTATTAATCTCGCGAAACACAACACGGCAAAAGCCATTGTTGCCGCGGCCATTCTGGCTGATTCTGAACCTACACCTACAGCTAGGCTGGTACTCATGAAATTAGTCAAGCCAATGTAGAAGGCCATTATAGTTGATATCGCTATCAGAACACCTTGGTATAGAACAGTCGAAGCAAATTGCTTATTTAACAGCGGCTCACGAATATCGCGTGGCGCCTCATTCATTACTGACTTCTCAGGTGATTCCAGACCGATCGCGATGGCCGGAAGGCTGTCTGTGACAAGGTTGATGAACAGCAGGTGCACAGGCGCAAAGGGTGCAGGTAATCCAGCCAATGAGGCATAGAGAACAGCCAGTATACCGGCTGTGTTGCCGGACAAGAGAAACTGAACAGCATTGCTGATATTTTTGTAAATACTTCTGCCATTGCTGATAGCTTTTACAATTGTCGCGAAATTGTCATCTGTCAGAACCATCGAGGCTGCGTCCTTGGAGACCTCTGTGCCGGTTATACCCATCGCTACACCTACATCAGCCTGCTTAAGCGCCGGTGCGTCATTAACTCCGTCACCAGTCATGGCGACCGCATGACCCAACTGCTGCCAGGCCTTCACAATTCTGATCTTATGCTCAGGCGAGACTCGTGCGTAAACCGCTGTTTTTGGCACAAGCTCAAGCAGCTCATTATCATCAAGTTTTTCGATCGCACTGCCTTCAACTGCTTCTGAATCGTCATCAAGTATGCCTATTTCTCTAGCGATGGCAGAAGCTGTCACTACATGATCGCCTGTGATCATAACTGTTCTGATGCCGGCGCGATGGCAAGCCTCGACTGCGGCCTGAGACTCAGGCCTGGGTGGGTCCATCATAGCGGCAAGGCCTACAAAAGTCATTTCCTGTTCATCTTCCAGCTCCAGACTATCGCTCTTATGTTCTTTCGCGGCAAAAGCCAAAACTCTTAGGCCTTCGCTGCTGAGCTTGTGATTGATTTGCTCGATCTTGCTGACATCCTCAGCCTCTATTGGTCTGATACCATTGCCCTCATCTATAAAGCTTACACGCTTGAGCATGACGTCAACGCCGCCTTTTGCCATCATGATTTTATTACCGTCAATTAGTTGAAGAGTACTCATTAGCTTGCGCTCAGAATCAAAAGGCAGCTCGGAGATCCTGGTGTACTGTTCACGTAACTTAAGCTCATCGATCTCATAAATCTCGCCCCAGTCAACAAGAGCAAGCTCAGTCGGATCGCCGATCTCACCCCTATCCGTCGTGATCGAGTCATTGCAGAGCATCGCGATATTAAGAAGCTTGTTATCGACTGAGTTTGTCAAATTGAGACCATCGCTAGAAACCAGATGATCTCGCACATAAGCCTGCTTGATCGTCATTTTATTCTGCGTTAACGTGCCGGTCTTGTCAGAACAGATAACAGATACGCTGCCAAGACCCTCGACCGCGTGCAATCTGCGTATGATAGCGTTTTCGCGGGCCATGCGGCGGGTGCCGATCGCCAGAACGATCGTGACAATTGAACTGAGAGCCTCTGGAATCGCAGCTACTGCAAGAGATACGGAGAACATGACCGCATCAAGCATCGGTCGGCCACGATAAATACTCAGCGCGAAGATAACGGCCGAAATGGCCAGAATGATGACGGCAAGCTTCCTGCCGAAGCTATCCAGGCTAACTTGCAGAGGAGTTTTCTTCTCCTTGGCCTGCTCGAGCATGGAGGCTATCTTGCCGAGCTCGGTGGACTTACCTACGGCCGTTACAACAGCCAGACCGCGGCCATAGGTGATATGAGTTCCAGAAAACACCATGTTGCTCTGATCGCCAGGACTCAGATCGGTGCCGGCAAGAGGTTGGTTGTCCTTCTCAGAGCTGACTGATTCGCCGGTGAGCGCGCTCTCGTCAGCTTTGAGACTATGTTCGTTGATGATACGGCCGTCAGCTGCGATGAAATCACCTGTTTCAATCAGCAATATATCACCAACCACAAGCTCCTGCGAATTGATCGTTACAGTTTCGCCAGAGCGAATAACCTTGGCGGATGGTGATGAAAGGGCCTTGAGCGCGGTTAGGGATTCCTCAGCCTTGAGATGCTGTACAGTGCCTAGAATCGCGTTTACCAGAACTACAACGGCAATAACTATGGCGCTCTCGGCTTTTGCCAGGATAAGAGATAGTACCGCCGCAGCCAATAGTATCCAGATCAGGAAATCATTGAACTGCATGAGAAATACCATGAGCTTGGAAACACGTTTCTCATCGCCAAGTGTATTACTGCCATGCTCGCTGCGGCTAGCAGCAATCTGAGCTTCATTGAGGCCATTTTCAGA
>CAZSLR010000170.1:0-4543 GCA_964607635.1 uncultured Oscillospiraceae bacterium | reverse complement strand
CAGATATTCTTTGTGCAGATTAAGCATTTGCTAATTCTCCTTATTATAATGTGGGATCTCCCGGATAATTCAATTTAATCCTGATAGCGATTGCAGCCACCCATAACGATCGCCAGGAAGCGGCATGGTGCGTTGCCTACCGCGACCATACCATGAGGCTTACCGGCATCATAATAAATCGAGTCGCCTGCATGCAGAATCTCCTCATGATCGCCGATACGAATACGCAGGCTTCCTGATAATACAAAATCCATTTCCTGTCCGGCATGGGTACTCAGAGCAAGCTCGCAGGTCCCTGCATCCTCCTCCAGCGGAGCTGTTACAACAAACGGCTCAGCCAGGCGGTCCTTGAAATTATAGGCGAGGCTGAGATATTTGAAGCCCTTGCGGCGCTCAATCGGTAAGCCCTTATCTCTGCGAACCAATGCATAGCCACTGAGGTGCGGAGATTCACCGGTTATGAGCTCAGTCAGATCAATGCCGAAGCGGCTTGATGCCTTGTAAAGGAAGGTGAAGTTGAAATCCTTCTCACCAGCCTCCATCAACTTGTACTCATCCACTGTGACATCAGTTGCAGCTGCCATTTCCTCGACAGATAAATCAAGCACATCGCGCATGCCCTTGAGTCTGACACCGATTTCTCTGATAAATTCTTCCATGCTGAGCCTCCCTGCCTGATCCAGGCAAATATGTACTGCTTGTCTAATATCAATTGTTATAAAACACTCACGGATTTTTCTCGCAATTTCTCACACCAGTATAACTGTAACAAAGCACAAAAGAAAATGGCAAGTCTTTTTCCAGACCTGCCATCTATAGAGTTTTTTACTTCTATTTTCTTAACGAAATCCAATATCTAATCAGTCTAAATAAAGCTCGACCAATTCCTTGAGCTTATCTGGCGCGTTATCATCAAAACCTATCATAGATCGCTTAAGCGAGGCTTCTTTTACAATACTGAACTGTGGCATAGTTTCGACACTGAACTCCTCAGCCAGACCCGTCTGATGCTCTACATCAGCCAGTACGATCAACAGCTGCTGATCATATTCTATCGCCATCTCCTCAAGCAAAGGCAGCATCATTATATTCAGGTCAGACATCCTGTTGTAGAACACTGTCAGGACAGGCACGTCAGCACGTGCGATCAAACGGGAATAACTATTGACCTCACGATATATTATGCCTTCAAACTCACCATCGATCGTTTCATAGCTTATGAGTGCCAATGACGCGTTGTAGTTCTCAGCCCCAATGGCTTCCTCATCCTTGGCACAGCCAGAAAACACAGTCGAAGCAAATGCCAATGATACCAGTATGATAAGACAGACGACAGCACCAGGCCATCGTCTGTTATTTACTCTCATCTTATCTGACACGATCATGATTTACTTCTGATTATCTGTTCGACTGCCGCTATAGCTCCAGGCAGATAATCATTATCATAATCCTCGAGCTCGCCGGCATCGATTGCCTGCGCCAGCTTGGGATCGATTGGCTGACGGTCGAACAGAGGAACATTCATTTCATCAGCTGCTGCCTGAGTCTTACCAGGACCGAAAATCTCAATCCTGTGGTCACAGTCATCGCACTGAACATAGCTCATATTCTCAACGAAGCCTGTAATTTTGACATTCATCATCAGAGCCATGTTACGTGCCTTCTTAACGATCAGTGATACCAGATCCTGAGGCGTTGATACCATGAACAACCCATCCAGAGGAATAGATTGGAAAACTGTCAGCGGTACGTCGCCTGTACCGGGCGGCATATCGATCAGAAGCACATCAAGACCGTCCCAGATCACATCAGTCCAGAACTGCTTAACGATGTTGGAAATGATCGGACCACGCCAGAGCACCGGCGCTTCCGGGTTCTCAAGCATCAGATTAACAGATACGATCTGAACGCCATTATGAGACTGAGCCGGAAAAATACCCTGCTCCTGTCCCTTCAACATTCCCTTGAGGCCAAAAGCCTTGGGAATTGAAGGACCTGTTATGTCAGCGTCGAGGATGCCGACAGTGTAGCCCTTTTTCATCAGGTTACGGGCCAATAGAGACGTTACCATCGATTTGCCAACACCGCCTTTGCCGCTGCATACACCAATAACTGTTTTTATGTCAGCCAGCTCATGATGCTGCTGAAACTGAGGAACGCTGTTCTGGCTGCCAGCGGCAGATCCATCCGAGCAGCTTCCGCCATCAGAGGCCGAAGAGCAGTTCTGACGGCTGGCACATGAATCACATGAAGCCAATATACTCACACCTTTCAAAATAACTTATAAACCCAACAGGGTAGATTATATCACTTGGTCACGACTAAAATCCAATAGCCTGCAGATCTGGCGAGGATTTCACAATCACCTGCCAATTCCTGTAACTTTTTCTGCGCAGAAGGAGCACCCTGCTTCTTCTGTATGACCACATAGAGCCTGCCGCCATCATTCAAGGCATCCCATGACTCCTCAAAAAAACGATAAACAGTTGCCTTGCCGGCACGGATCGGCGGATTAGTCAGAATCAGATCGAATTTGCCCTCGATCCCGCTCAGACCATCCGACTGCAATATATCAATATACTGAGTATGATTAACCTTGGCGTTATGTCTCGCAAGCTTCAGTGCACGATTGTTTACATCGCACATGACAACATTGAGCGCAGGCCAAACACGTTTCAGAACAATTCCCACAACACCATAGCCACAGCCAAGATCAAGCAGACGACCGCTGGCCTTAACCTCAGCCTCGATCACCGTTTCAAGCATCAGGCGACTGCCATAATCAAGCTGAGTCTGTGAGAAGACACCGCTGTCTGTTTCAAAACTGAAATCGATGCCATTTACTCTGGCCTCGATCATGCGCGGTCTATGCTCAACTTGTGGATTTTCATCGAAATAATGTGACATACTCATTTCCTTCTAAATCAATTATTACTGCGCTGCGTTCAATCTGCCAGCTTGGTCCTGGACATCGCTGTCAGAAGCGGTAAACCAATCAGATATACAACAACAGCTTCACAGAGCAGGATCGACCCGATGCTTATGATCACAGCGCCAAAAGTCACAGCCGCCGATCCTTCTTCCAGTAGGAGATATGGTAAATACGTTCCAACTACCAAAGCGTTAACGATCACAGCCGGTGACACTGCCATGAATCTTCTGACCAGACTAAGCTCACGTACCGATACCAGCTTATCCTGCCTGCTGCGGAAATAGACGGATAACCTCCAGGATATCACAGCAGCCACGAAGGTCGCGATACTACCACCAATGATATCAACCGGACCAAGATTCATCGGGTTCAACAAATTAGCCAGCAGGCATCCAAGTGTAAGACCCGGTATCGCAGCCGGCGTCAGCACAGCCAGCGCGGTCATCGCTTCAGCCAGTCGAAACTGGATGATGCCGAAGCTGAACTGGGCAAAAGGCAGCGTCAGCACGACATAGGCAGCAGCAATTACCGCCGCAAGCGTCAGGTCATAGGTTTTTTTTCTCATGATCAGATCCTCCATCAATTACTATGCTGTACCTCTCATGACTTAAGTACAGCCGCATTAGGTGAAATACAGTCACCCGGAGTTTATCGAGCCGGCTGAGGAATCAACCGCTCATCAAACAATGTTAGATATTATCATTTGCCAGCATTAATAGCAAGAGGAGGCGAATGAGGCACACACAAAAAAGCACCCTGGCAAAAGCCTGGATGCTTGATTGGCTCCTCAAGTTGGACTCGAACCAACGACCCTGCGGTTAACAGCCGCATGCTCTACCAACTGAGCTATTGAGGAATATGAATCCGGCGGAGACCTATCTTCCCGGGCCGTTACCAGCCAAGTATTGTCGGCACTGAAGAGCTTAACTGCTGTGTTCGGTATGGGAACAGGTGTGACCTCTTCGTTATATCCACCGGAAGTGGTGAGGGAATTTGATTAAATGCACCCTCAAGACTGCATAAGGGAAAGAGTCTATTGACTAAGATAGAAAAACTTGGAGCGCTAGGAACAATATCTGGTATCAGGTTTATAAACTTAATTGTAGAAAACCTAAAAACTTGTGGTCAAGTCCTCGACCTGTTAGTACCGGTCAGCTGCATACATTACTGCACTTCCACTTCCGGCCTATCGACCAGGTAGTCTACCTGGGGTCTTACCATTACTGTGGGAAATCTCATCTTGAGGTGGGCTTCACACTTAGATGCTTTCAGCGTTTATCCCTTCCAGACTTAGCTACCCAGCTATGCCACTGGCGTGACAACTGGTACACCATAGGTCTGTCCATCCCGGTCCTCTCGTACTAGGGACAGCTCCTCTCAAATTTCCTGCGCCCGCGATAGATAGGGACCGAACTGTCTCACGACGTTCTGAACCCAGCTCGCGTACCACTTTAATCGGCGAACAGCCGAACCCTTGGGACCTGCTACAGCCCCAGGATGTGATGAGCCGACATCGAGGTGCCAAACCTCCCCGTCGATGTGAACTCTTGGGGGAGATCAGCCTGTTATCCCCAGGGTAACTTTTATCCGTTGAGCGACGGCAATTCCACT
>CAZSLR010000169.1:0-4633 GCA_964607635.1 uncultured Oscillospiraceae bacterium | reverse complement strand
ATCAATCTCTCCTCGTAGAAAGCACCATCAGGCTCGGTATTCAGCAATATCAATACATCGCGTGCCGCTGTAACCTCATGAACATTAACCTTGAGCCTGCTGGTTCTGGCCGTAGCCATCCAGTTGATCGAACGCATCGAATCATAGCTCTCGTAATCACGAATCGAACGGAACTCAAACGGATCCTGATTAAGCGAATTTCTGGCGATGATTTCGCCAATCAGATGCTGATAGGGTATATGCAGCTGTTCGCGCGGAATCAAACGAGGACAGACCGTCAGAATAGAGCTGCTGTCAACATGCTCGATCAGCTTCTGCGTCAGCAGCAGATCACTGCTGATCAGATCGATCGACTTGATCGTATAATAGCCGCGCCGCTTCAGCTGAACAGGAAGCTTACGAGTTATTCTCTGGTACATGCCAAGCGAGAACAGATCCTCGCGATAATAATCATCACTCACCGTCGCGTTGACATTGTCCGGAAACCGCAAATGCCGCGAAACCTGAAATTTGACAGTTAACCAGGGCAGTGGCAGCGGCTTGCTGCTCGTAATCTGCTCATTGAGAAAAATCTGCTCACCCTCCTGACCGACACGCGCCGAAAAATCAAGGTCCGCGGTCAGCCTGCTTGACCAGTAACGACTATACAGCAGGCGCTGTAGAAATATCAGAAGCGCGAATGTGATCAGCAAGATAATGAAAATCATTTTACGTCTCCTGTCGCAGCCCTGTCACGATTATTGTTACGACTGCAAGTACGACTGTTAGTAAAACTTATAACGAATCCCTCTACGAACCCTGATAAAAGTCCTCGCTTGGAACTGCTGTTTTCTCACCTATTTGCGCCATCAGCTCGACCGCAGCGGTCGAACGGCTGCGCACACTGCCGCGCAAGATCAGACGATGCGCGCATACTGGCACAAGGAGCGCCTGGACATCATCCGGAATCACATAGCCGCGACCCTGCATGGCGGCCCTGATACGAGCGCCACGGGCCAGGGCAATACTGCCGCGCGGGCTAACGCCCAGAGCGACCGATTCATGATCTCGGGTAGCCTCAGTCAGCCGCATGATATAGTCGAGAATTGACTCGTGCAGATAAACAGACTCAGCTGACTGTCTGGCCTGCAGCAGCTGTTCGCGACTGCAAACAGCGCTCAACGACAGTACCGGACTGCCATTGATATGTCGGCGGATCACCTCGCGGCCATCCTCAGAGCCAGGATAGCCCAGCTTGATCTGGATGAAAAAGCGGTCGAGCTGCGCCTCTGGCAGTGGATAGGTTCCCTGTGTCTCCACCGGATTCTGCGTCGCGATTACAAAAAAAGGCGACTCCAGTTTGCGTGTCTCACCATCTATGGATACCTGCTGCTCCTCCATACATTCGAGCAAGCTCGACTGAGTACGCGGAGTAGCCCTGTTGATCTCATCCGCCAGAAGGATATTGGTGAAAACAGGACCAGGTCTGAATAGAAAATCACCTGTCTTAGGCTGATAAAAATTAATACCTGTCAAATCGGAAGGGAGAAGATCAGGTGTAAATTGCACTCTGTTATATGAAGCATCAATTGAACGTGCCAGTGAACGCGCCAGCATGGTTTTGCCTGTACCGGGCACATCCTCAAGCAATACATGACCGCCCGCCAGCATCGCAGCCAATATCAGCTCGATCTCGTGTTCTTTGCCCACGATGACCTTGCTTATATTGTCACGTATAGCATCTGAAACAGCCCTGATGTCCTGCCAATTATCTGACATTTTTATATCCCCCTTCAGTGCTTATATAATTAATGAAACACGCCAAACCCATATAGCAATTTTAACATAGTAACAACAGAGAACATTGACAATATTTCATCTGATTTCTTGTTATAATATCCTAGGTATGAACATGAGAAATTTACTGTATTCAAGGAGAAGAATAGAGAATGACTAACAATGAAAATGACAAATCAATATATATAGATGACAAGAAAACTGTAACTGATAGCACGGCAGCAGACGCAAGCCCGTTATCGCAGGCCAGTTACAAAGCAGTCAGCGGCAGCCGGGACGTTGATCCCGTTCTGGCCGCCGCTTGCCGTCACGCAGCTGCCGAAGGCCTGGTTCTGCTTAAAAATGACAATAACTGTCTGCCTCTGGTAAGGAACGAAAAAATCGCGGTCTTCGGCCGTGTTCAGCATAACTACATGTACGTAGGCTATGGCTCCGGCGGTGATGTTAATCCGCCCTATACAGTTAGTCTGATCGATGGGCTGGAGAAGAACGGCAACGTACAGCTCGACCGTGAGCTGGTCGAGGTATACAGGAAATGGTGTGATGCCAACCCGCCTTTTGAAGGCTTCTGGGCGGACTGGCCCCGCTATTTCGAGGAAATGCCGATCAGTGAGGATATGATCGGACAGGCAGCCGCCAGAAATGACAAAGCCATCGTCGTTATTGGCCGCGCGGCCGGCGAGGATCGTGAAAATGTGCTCGAGCCCGGCAGCTTCTACCTCACAACTGACGAACAAAAACTGCTCGATAAGGTGACCTCGGCTTTTGCCAGTACTGTAATTATTCTTGATTGCGGCAATATCATCGACCTGTCCTGGCTTGCTCGCTACAAGGATAGCGTCCAAGCTGTGATCTATGCCTGGCAGGGCGGAATGGAGAGCGGCAATGCCCTGGCTGACGTGCTCACGGGCATCGTAAATCCCAGCGGCCGGCTCACTGACACGATTGCCCACAGCTATCAGGATTACCCAGGCGCTGACGATTTCCTCGGCGAAGTTTACAACAATTACTCCGAGGACATCTTCGTCGGCTACCGCTTTTTCGAAACCTTCGCACCGGAACGCGTGCTTTATCCCTTCGGCTATGGGCTGAGCTATACGGATTTTGCCATCGAGCCGCTCAGCTTCGAGCTGCTCGAGGATGCTTATATCAGCCGCGTTCGTGTAACCAATACCGGCAGCAAGCATGCCGGGCAGCAGGTCATACAGCTCTATGCCGAGGCGCCGCAGGGCACATTGGGAAAAGCCGCCCGCTCTCTGGCTGCTTTTGCCAAGACCTCTTTACTCGCTCCCGGTGCTTCGGAAGCTGTTGAGCTGAGCGGATCGCTGTCACTGCTCGCATCCTATGATGATGACGGCAGAAGCGGTCACAAATCAGCCTATGTGCTCGAGGCCGGCCAATATCGATTCCATGTCGGCAGCAATGTGCGCGATACTGCCGTAGCCGGTAGCTTCGAGCTCGCCGAGCTGCGAGTGATCGAACAGCTAAGAGAAACCGCCGCCGTCGAAGAGGGTAAGGCTTTTGCCAGGATGACAGCGGTGTCGGGCGACGATGGCGCTGTTAAGCTTGAATATAGGTTGGTTCCGGAGCGTACTGTTGATCTCAAGGAACGCATACTGACTGAGCTGCCGGCAGTCGTTCGTTCGGCAGGAGATGATGCGGCTGGTGCCGATAAGATCACGCTAGACGACGTTCGGACCGGCCGTGCCACGCTAGAGCAGCTGGTCGCATCGTTATCTCTGCAGGAGCTCGCAGACCTCAGCCGTGGCGACATTACGATGGACAGCCCGCTTGGCACGCCCGGCAATGCCGGCGCTCTCGGCGGTGTATCTGACGAGCTGCGCGCCCGCGGTATTGTACCGGCGACCACCTGCGACGGACCCTCCGGTATCCGCATCAGCGCCTATGCCTCACTTCTGCCCAGCGGAACCGCGCTCGCATCTACCTGGAACCTGCCATTGCTCGAGAAGCTCGCCTCCTGCCATGGCACAGAAATGGTGGCAAAAGACGTCGACATTCTTCTTGCTCCTGGCATGAATATTCACCGCAATCCACTCTGTGGACGCAACTTCGAATACTACTCGGAAGATCCGTTCCTCACTGGCAAGACCGCCGCCGCGGTCGTTCGCGGACTGCAGTCGCAGGGCGTATCAGCCTGCCCGAAGCACTTCGCCTGCAATAATCAGGAAACCTGGCGCAACACTAACGACTCAAGACTATCAGAGAGAGCGCTCAGAGAAATCTACCTACGTGGCTTCGAGATCTGCATTAAGGAAGCGGCGCCCGACACGATCATGTCATCATACAATAAGATCAACGGTGTATGGGGTCATTACCACTACGAACTCTGCACCTCAATTCTCCGCGATGAATGGGGCTATCAAGGACTCGTCATGACAGACTGGTGGATGCAAAACGCCGACGATCCAAACTTCCCGACACTAAGCAATAACGCCTACCGCGTCCGCGCCCAGGTTGACGTACTTATGCCCGGCAGCGCAGAACATCTCGGGACCGAAGCAGACACAACTCTGCTCGATTCATATAACTCTGAAAACGGCATCACACTGGGCGAGCTCCAGCGCACTGCCACGAACGTCATCCGTTTCATTCTCAAGAGCAACGCGCTCAGAAGGAGGCAAAAATGAAAATCGGTATCATCGTTTACTCAGAAAAAGGCCACACACTAAGCGTAGCCGAGAAGCTTAAGCAGAAGCTGTTCGAAGCCGGACACGACACCCAGATCGAGCGCATTGTCGTCTCAGGCGAGGCAACACCCGGCAAATTCGAAATCATCAGCAAGCCAGACATAACAGGCTTCGACGCCTATGTCTTCGCCTCCCCCGTCCAGGCCTTC
>CAZSLR010000168.1:0-4649 GCA_964607635.1 uncultured Oscillospiraceae bacterium | reverse complement strand
GTAATACCGAAAGCGCGTTCTGGCCTTTTTCGATATTTATGGTCGAAGCTACACTATGAACATTTGAGGTAATGTTCTCATGACTGAGCATTACTCCCTTTGACATCGCAGTCGTACCGGACGTGAACAGCAGTGAGCACATTTTTCTGGGATCTACTTCAGCATCCAGGAAGCTTCTGTCGCCGGCGGCGATCATTTCACGACCTTTGCTCATCAGGTCACTAAGCTGCATGAACCTTGGATCCTGATTTTTTAGTTCTGGTTCAATAACATCGTCCTTCATACTTATGAAAAACTTGACTGTGTCGTTTGTCGCGGCGACAGCCTTGGCGATGTCGTGATGACGAGAGCCGTAAATAAAAGCGATCGCCTTGCCTCTGGCTGTCAGGCTGATGACCTCTGGCTCTGGCAGCTGACGATCGAGTGGTACAGACACGCCAGTTCCGTTGACTACTGCATTATGAGAAACAGCCCAAAGATAACTGTTGTCGCCAATGACTACAATATGTTCGCCCTTTAGGCCCAGGCTGTGCAGGGCTGTACCGAGCGCGTTGATATCATTTGAGAATTCACGATAGCTGTGAGTTATTTCTGGTCCCTCAGGCTCAGAGTGATAACGATAAGCCGGCATATCCTCGTAGCTGTCCGCGCAGTATTTAACAAGCTCCTTGAGAGTCGAGAAGGATGGCTCATCATAGTACTTGATACCTTTTACAGTCTGCATAATTTTCCCCCATTCAAATTACCTTATAAAATAACAGTTTAATACTTCGTATTACAAATAGTTTGATATTCAAAATATAATCATAGAATAGCATGATGCCTGAGCTTTGGCAATATTATGGGAGAAATTTAGTGAAATGGTGCATATGAAACAGATCGACAGCTGTATACTGCCGATCTGTAATAGCTACCAGCCCTGTTCTTCGATCCAGGCTGCGATATCTTCAAGCATTTTGCTGCGTTCAGTTACGAAGCCGCCGCCTGTGTCAGGGAAAGATCTGACCGCCTCTGCCAGCTCCCTGGAATGAAATTTTATACCATCGAATTGACCTGACAGCGCTGAAATGAAATCGCTGTCGAGAGCGTCTGAGTAGATACGAGCTGAACTGATCAGTCCGTTCTTGATCAGAAGCCCCAGTCTGACGATGCCCCAGTCGAACCGGACCTCAATCTCGGTATCGAAGCGGATACTCTCGCCATAACGCCAGTCCCATGAGGCAAAATGATGCTCTAGAGCGGCGAAACCATGCTCGCCTGTAAAATCAGAATCAACCATATGCTTGAATTCCCATTCCTGGCCTGGTGCCGCAGTACTCTCGATATAATTGGCAAAAGACTGCTCCATTGTCTGTTCAAGCTGGGCGACAGTTATATCAGGTTTAACATCTGTCAGATTTATAACACGGGAACGAACGGATTGTACGCCTTTTGCCGCTAGCTTGGAATTGGCAACTGTCAGATAGCGTCCAACCCTAGCGTAATCTGAATTAACAAGTAATGTTCCATGGTGAAGTCCGAAGCCTTTGTCAGTGCGGAAGGCATTGCCGGAAAATTTCGCACCGGCAGTGAGAATGTCATTACGGCCTGAACGTTCCGCATCTATACCGGCAGACAGAACCGCTGACAATACAATGCCGAAGGTATCATCAAGATGGAACTTTTTTTCAGGAAGAATGATCGAAAAATTTAAGTTTCCAAGATCATGAAATACCGCGCCACCACCGGTAGTGCGACGAGCCAGACGCCCACCCTCTTCCTCAAGCAGTGCGGTTTTACATTCTGCCCATGCGTTCTGATTGCGGCCGATAACGACTGTATTTTGATTCTGCCATAGATATAGCACAGCAGACGCTTGGTCTGGCATATTGTGCATTAGATAATCCTCAAGTGCGAGGTTATGCCAGGGGTCATTGCTGCTTGATCGAATAATTATTGCCTGCGGCATTTTCAGCTCCTCCGTAGGTAATTAATATGAATACAAATCTGAAGTTCTAGATAAGAACCACTCTGGCCTGGCGGATCGCCTTCTGATGATCCTCAGGCAGGTCGTTGTCTGTAATAAGCGTTTGAACCTGGTTTAACCTGGCAAAAGTATATGGCATGCCTGTGTTTATTTTGCTTGAGTCCATAAGCATGATTACTTGCTGAGCCTTGCGGATAATCAGTCGCTTAAGTTCAGCTTCGTAGTAATCGCCGCAGGTGAATCCGTTTTGGAGAGAGAAAGCACTTGCTGCCATAAACGCTATATCTATATTAATAGATTTGACATATTCAACAGCGTTAAAGCCGGAAAGTGTGAGCGTATCACGATTTAGCTGCCCACCGGTCAGGTTGACCTTAACATTGCTGTTTTTGATCAACTCCAGAGCGATATTTGGTGCAGGAGTTAACACGAACAAATTATGGTCCGGCAGTCTCTGAGCCAACGACATGCAGGTTGTACCTGAATCAATATAGATTGATCTGCCGGCTGTTGCGAACGCAGCAGCCTTATCTGCTATGAGTGATTTTGCCGGTGTGTTCTCAGCCTGTCTCTGTGTGTAAACCGCTTCCTTGATCATCGATAGATGAGCGATTGATTTCGCGCCGCCTCGGATTCGAATTATTCGACCCTGTCTCTCCAACGCCTCCAGATCTCTTCTTAATGTCATGCTTGAAACGTCCGGGAACATTTTTTCCAGATCTTGCAGTTTAACTTCTCCAGAGGTTTGTATTCTCTCGTTTATAATCTCTCTTCTCTGCTGCGGCATGTGAAACCTCCAAATATAACATCAAAATAATGCATGTTAATTTCATTCAAAGATATGATAACATATGCATGAAAAGATTACAATAATTTATCTGATAATGACATGTGCATTAAATATAAGCAAATATGATATTCTGTATAGATTTCTGAAAAGCTCTGGTAAAAGGCGTTTAGAGCTTGTGCTAGCTTGTTTATTCTTGCCCTGGCACATGAAAAAAACACAATGTTAATATGATGTTAACTTTTGCCGGTGTGTTGAAAAAATAATTCACAAAAGGTGTTAACATTTAACAGATATGTGTTATAATCTAACATGCATAAACAAGATCTACACATCTGAGTAAGGAAAAATATAGAAGAAGCAATAGGGCTATTGAAGTTTGGAAGTATGTTCGCATTTAGAAGGAAAAGGTATGGAGGTTGCTATTTATGAAGACAAAAGCAGTTAGACTTTATGGTAAGAATGATCTGAGGCTTGACGAGTTCGAGCTGCCACAGATAGGTGAGGGTGAGATTCTCGCAAAAATTATATCGGATAGTATATGTATGTCGTCCTATAAGGCAGCGATTCAAGGCTCGGATCATAAGCGAGTTCCGGAGGATATTGCTGAGAACCCGATAATTATCGGACATGAGTTTTGTGGCGAGATCGTTGAGGTTGGCAGCAAGTGGGCTGATCAGTTCAAGGCTGGTGATCGTTTCGCGATTCAGCCGGCGATCAATGATCCTAAGAATATCTACGCCGCTCCTGGTTACACCTTCCGCTATATCGGAGGCGCTTCACAGTATATTGTAATCCCTGAAATAGTAATGGAGAGAAATTGTCTGCTTCAGTATAAGGGTGATGCCTTCTATTTCGGTTCGCTTGGTGAGCCGGTATCCTGCATAGTTGGCGGATTCCATGTTAATTACCACACGACCGCCGGAAGCTATGAACATAAAATGGGTATTGTAGAGGGCGGCAAAATGGCACTCCTGGCTGGAGTTGGCCCGATGGGACTTGGTGCTATAGATTACGCTATACATGGGCCACGTCGTCCATCACTTCTGGTAGTTACAGATATAGATGATGCTCGTCTGGCAAGAGCCGCTTCCATATATACAGTGGAAGAGGCTAAGAAAAATGGCGTTGAGCTGGTTTATGTTAATACCGGCAATATGGAGGATGTCCCCGCGGAGCTGATGAAGCTGTCAGGCGGTACTGGCTACAATGATGTCTATGTCTATGCGCCGGTCGCTGCTGTTGTTGAACAGGGCGATAAAATCCTTGCTTATGATGGCTGCCTCAACTTCTTCGCCGGTCCAACCAATCCGGAGTTCTCAGCGAAATATAACTTCTATAATGTTCATTACAACGCGACTCATGTTGCTGGTAACAGCGGTGGTAATACTGATGACCTGATTGAATCACTTGAGCTGATGGCTGCAGGCAAGATAGATCCTTCCTCTATGATCACTCATGTCGGCGGTCTTGACAGCGTAGTTGAGACAACACTCAGTCTGCCCAAGATCCCCGGCGGCAAGAAGTTGATCTATACACATATCAGCATGCCGCTGACTGCGATCAATGATTTCCGCAGCCTCGGTGAGAAGGACGAAATGTTTGCCAAGCTGGCTGATATTGTTGAGGCCAACAATGGTCTGTGGTGCAAAGCGGCGGAGGATTATCTGCTGGCTAAAGCTGACTGTATCTGATGTAAGCACGGCCGGGCTGGCGGAGCTGCTCCGCCTGCTCGGTTTTTGCCGTTCGTAAACGTTATTGGGCATGTTATGTTTTGAATGCGATAGATAGATTTTTTTATAACAGGAAGGAAGTTTTTATGTCAAATTGGATCGAACAAATGGAGGGAAGCAGGCGTGCAGCTGCTGCGATCGCGCCTGTGCTGCGTTCGCTTTT
>CAZSLR010000167.1:0-4675 GCA_964607635.1 uncultured Oscillospiraceae bacterium | reverse complement strand
GATAATAAGATCGATCTTGCGCTCTTCGCAGTGACGCAGTAAGCGCTGGAAGCTTGTTCTACGTTTGATGCTGGTGCCTGATATCCCACGATCTGAGTAGATGCCTTGCAGATGCCAATCCGGGTTGTTCTGCACGAGATCGATGTAAGCGAGTATTTGGTTCTCCAGTGACTTGAGGCTGACATCAAAGTCAGTGCTGACGCGGCAATAGATGGCGACTCTTATCATGATTTAGCGGTTAAGAGGGTTTGGATCTGGGATAGTAATGTTTCTTTGCACTACGCCACCTACAATATGCTCACTTGACAGCGCTATTTTTCCAATACTCTCTGAAGAACACCACAAATACACCTAGCATCAATCCGAGTACAAGGCCGATTGCTAGATTTAACATTTTGTTCGGACTCACAGGAGCTTTTGGCTCAACGGGTGCTGTCATCTGAGTAACGAAGGTGCTAGCCACGTCGAGATCAGCATAAACCTTGGAGGCAGATATGCGTTTCATATAGGAGGTATAGGTTGATAGTGCTATATCATATTCTGACTTGTAATTTGTATATATTGGTTGTATTTCTAGAAGCTCCTGTTGCTTGTCCTGATATAGGATTTCTGTTTCTTCAAGCTGTCGTATATCGGCAGCTTTTTTATTGTAATTATTAAGTAATCTCATTTGCAATCTGCTTAGTTCCAGTAGACGCACGGATTGTGATATTTGCCCATTATTGCTATTGAGATCCGTCTCGATATAGAAATCACTATCAAGCTCATTGCCTGCATCTTCAGTTATTGCTTGTTTAAGCTCCCCTACGATCTTAAGCTGCGATTCATCTAACGCATTTGCGTCTATTAGTTCTTCTGTCAGCGTATCTAGCGAGGCGATATCTCCTGCTAACTCTGAATCTATTAAGTTTATATTTGAGTTTAGTTCGCTAATTCTTGATTGCAGTCTGCTGACTTCATCAGAAAGTAGCTCGATACTGCCGTTTGTACGGCGGAAATCATTAAGCTCTGCCTCTTTTGTCGTGAGTGCGTCTTTTGCCAAATTAATGTTGTCTTGAAGTGAGGCGTTGTAGAGTTCGATATTTGCATTTACAAAATCATTGATATATTTAACGAAGCTTGTCTCGATTTTGCCGGCTATAGTATAGACCTTGGCTGGTTCGGTACCGGTGACGGTGACTTTTACCAATGAGGTCTTGTCATCCGCAGTTGTTGTTATCAGTCCACCAATCTGTTCACCAGTCATTTGTTGGCCATCTTGTGTTGTCAGATTGGCTTCTGCTGCCAGAATGTCAAGGAATTCTAGATTGCTCATATATTCAGCGTATTGCGCAGGTGTGAGAGTAAGTTTGCTCTCCAAATCGGCAAAAGCCGCTGCTTCTTCACCGCTGTATGTGCTGGACATTTTTATTGGGCTGGTGCGTAGCGTGACCGAGGCTTCATATTTCTCATCCATTATTACGAAAGAAGCAACAACAGTAAGTATTATGGCTACTACAGTGATGATCGCGATTAGAGCCTTGCCCTTCCATATTGTTTCTAGCAGCTCGCGCAGGCTGATCTCGTCATAATTGTCGTTAGTTTTGCTAATATTGGTGTTTTCCATCTGGATATTCCCTCACATATTCATCGTGTTTCTTAATTCAAAGTCCATAGGATTATATCATATGCGGGAGGGTGTTTGCCATATATTGAGGCTTATTTGCCGTTTGCTTACATCCTGATTTTGTCGAACGATTTATGGGGACGTGGGCGGCGATTATGTTATCATCAGATTGTAAGTGCGGTTGTGCACTGATGCTCGATTTGGAATGTTGTTTGCGAGGTTTACAAATATGCGGACTGACAGGCAGGAGCTGCTGACTCTGGCGCTTGATATCGGTAGGGGACTCTTAGAGAACGGTGCTGAGACGTATAGGGTTGAGGAGTCAGTGAATCGGA
This sequence comes from uncultured Oscillospiraceae bacterium, assembly GCA_964607635.1. GTDB lineage: Bacteria > Bacillota > Clostridia > Saccharofermentanales > UBA5734 > JAAYFZ01. Next base: position 2,734 of record CAZSLR010000167.1, on the reverse strand, counting down.
TTTTGACCGCTTATGGGATTCCGAAAGCGGAGGTTTTTGCGATTCCGACTTGTATTATTACGTCGATTAGTGAGGGCGGAGATACGTCGTCGCGAGTTGAGCGTATTTTTCATCGTGGGACGAATCTGGATCGTGTTATGAAACTGAATAGTCTTAGTCGTTGGATCTGCAGCAATCTGCCTTCTGTTGAGGAGATTCGTGAGCGTTTGAGTGCGATTTTGCGGGGACGCTCTTATCCGCTGGTGGTAAAAGTCATCGGCTTCTCGCTGGTGGCGGCGGCTTTTACCGTGTTCTTGGGTGGCGGGCCGATGGATGCGCTTGTTGCGGCGTTGTGTGGTGTTGTTACCAAGCCGGTGATCGAGCTGTTGGAGCGTTATCAGATGAACATCTTTTTCGCTGATATCATCGGCGGGGCTCTCATCGCTGGTGTGGCTCTCTTGGCTGCAGGTTTTGGGTTGACGGTGCAGGTTGATCTTGTGATCATTGGTGCGCTGATGAACCTGGTTCCGGGTGTTGCTATTACTAATAGTATGCGTGATATTATCGCGGGTGATCTTGTGGCCGGGCTGGCTAAGCTGATCGAGGCTCTGATCATCGGCACAGCAATTGCTCTAGGCACAGGCCTTAGCTTCGTCATCGCGAGTTTTTTGTGAGGAGGTGGCTGTGATGATGTATGCGTTTGGCATGATGCTTATTGAAATGGCCGCTGATATCTCGATCGGCTCGGCTTTTGCCAGGATGGCTGCGGGCAGTTTTGATCTGAGTATTTTATTTTATAGTCTGGCTGCCTTCTTCTCGTGTGTTGGTTTCAGTATTGTTTTCAATCTCAAGGGGTGGAACATAGTTTTTGCGTCGGTTGGCGGGGCGATCGGCTGGGCGGTCTATTTGGTGACGCCGGCGCTTGGGGGCGAGCTGCTGCGGTTTTTCGTGGCGACGGTGGCGATTACGGTCTATGCTGAGATCATGGCGAGATTGTGCAAAACACCGGTAACGGCGTATTTGGTTGTGTCACTTCTGCCACTTGTCCCTGGTGGCGGCATATACTACACTATGAGATATTTCATAAACGGGGAGACCCAGCTGTTTATTGAGACTGGACTCAATACTCTGGCAATAGCTGGTGCTCTGGCCGTGGGCATACTGCCTGTGTTTTCGCTTGTCAGATTGTATAGGCGAATTCGCAGCCAATACAGAGGGACAAACAAGCTGGAGGTTTAAATTGAACATTTTTAGACATGTAATTTCACACTTTGACACGAAGATGAACGCGGAGGGGCACAGTAAAGTGCACGGAAGCCGAAATAGCAAGTTGAGCAAATTTGGCAAATCAAGATTACTGATCATGCTTATCACAATCATCGCGTTACTGTTGTCGATTGCAGGCTGCGCAGGAACAGAGAGCACCACCACAGTTACCAGCACAACTGCACCTGCTGCCGAGACGACAGCCGCAGCAGATAATGAAACACCGAGTTCTGAGACGACCGAGCCCGAAGAAACTGTTGAGGAGAAACCTGCTATGCCGCGTACACCACTAGTTACCAATATTTTCACTGCCGATCCGTCTGCGCATGTTTTTGACGGCAAGATCTACATCTATGGATCACATGATCAGGATGAGCTTTTTCCAAATGATAACGATGGCGGCAGTTATCAGATGATCGACTACCATGTGCTCTCGATCGAAAGCTTCGACAAACCTGCAGTTGATCACGGCAAGGCTTTTGGCGTTGAGGATGTTCCGTGGGCCGAGAAACAGCTCTGGGCTCCCGATTGTGCCTACAAGAATGGCAAGTACTATTTCTACTTCCCGGCAAAAGACCCGAACGGTGTCTTTTACATTGGTGTTGCTGTTGGTGACAAACCGGAAGGCCCTTTTGTGCCTGAGGAGAATTACATTCAGGGCAGCTATAGTATGGATCCAGCGGTTTTCATCGACGATGACGATAAGGCCTATATGGTTGCCGGCGGTATCTGGGGCGGACAGCTCGAGCGCTGGCAGGGTGGAACCTACGATGAAAACGGCACTGCCCCGGAGGGAGACGAGCCTGCACTAGGACCTGTGATCGCACCGCTTAACGATGATATGCTATCATTGGCAAGCGACCTTCAGGAGATTCAGATTCTCGATGCGAGCGGACAGCCCATCAAGGCGAAGGACGAGGACAAGCGCTTCTTCGAGGGTGCCTGGATCCACAAGTATAATGACATGTATTATCTGTCCTATTCTACCGGTACAACACATTATCTGGTATATGCCACGAGTGATAATATCATGGGACCATATACCTATGGCGGCCGTATCTTAGAGCCTGTGGTCGGTTGGACCACACATCACTCGATCGTTGAGTTCGAAGGCGAATGGTATCTGTTCTATCACGATTCCGCTCTGTCCGGCAATGACTCACAGCGCAATATCAAGTACGCGCCGCTGGAGTACAAAGAAGACGGCAGCATTAAGAAGGTCATGAAGTAAGAGGGATTTGGTCGTAGAGTAATTTATACTTATGGCTATCAAAAGAGGACGTGAAAGCACGTCCTCTTTTTGCCGTGCGGGGATGGCAGTGGGCAATGGGCGGCGGGCGCGGTGCCACTTTGACTGCGGTTGGGGCCAGGCAGGGTCAATTTACCCTCCGCAGTGCACGCTTAACGACACCTTGCCCCCGGTTGAGTGCCGGGCAGGGTCACTTTACCCTCCGCTTACTACCTCGCAGTGCACGCTTAACGACACCTT
>CAZSLR010000166.1:0-4696 GCA_964607635.1 uncultured Oscillospiraceae bacterium | reverse complement strand
GATGCAATGTCAGCAGCGGCTTCATACCGGCTGCGATTACAGCCTCCAGCTCTTCTCGATAATGAGCCATCGCCGCTTCATCGAAACGCCCAGCCTCCGGCTCGATCCGGCTCCATTCAAGACCCATGCGGTAGACCTGAAGCCCCATAGAGCTCATAAGTTCGACATCCTCGCGCCAGCGCACATAATGATCATTGGCACGGACCGGACTCGAGCCATCGCTTATCAAACCACGGCTCGCCCAGTCAGCCCAGCTATTATTACTGTCGCCGCCCTCGATCTGTGTAGCCGCCGTAGCGACACCTAACAGAAAACCATCACCAAGTCGAAAAGAAGCCATCCTCATCACCTCCGGAAGGCTGTTTTGCGCTCAGGCAAAAGGATTATGAAATCTTGTACCTGTTCTGAAGGTCAGGAACATACCAAGAGCAAACAACAAAACAGTCGTGATCAACACAACAGTATCTATCCTGGCAAAAGCCCTGCCCGAGTACCATGTCCTCTTCTTATGCTTGCCGAAACCACGCAGCTCCATTGCATTACTGATCGTATCTATCCGCTCAAGTGACGAGAAAACCAAAGGCATCAGAATCGCTACAGATCCTTTGAGCCGCTTATACCAGGCAACCTTACGCGATAGCTCAATACCGCGCGCCTGCTGTGCTTTGGATATATCCTGATAATCACGTTGAATATCTGGAATATATCGCAGGGTAAGACTTATAGCGTAAGCTATAGAATAATTGATACCAATCCGATTAAGAGAGGACGCGAACTCGCTTGGGTGTGTTGTCACGATCAGCAACAGTGCTATAGGTACAGCTACAACATATTTGAGGAAGATATTTGTCTCATAATAGAGCTGCTCCCAAGTGATTGTATAGCGGCCGATACCTTCCCAGATCAGATTGCGGGTACCGTAGATCTCAACTCCCTGCTCAGGCGCGAGCGCGTATATCGCCAGCAAATTAATGCCCATAAAAACCAACAGCAATTTGAAGATGAAGGAGACCTCAGATATCTTAGTGCCGGATATTACAAAAGCCGTGATGCCGAGAGCTGCCATTACGATCAATATGCGCGCATCATAGGTAGTCATGGCCAATATTGCCCAGAGAAAAAACACAACAAACTTCGTCGCCCCGCTCAGCCGATGAACCGGAGACTGGCGATCGACATACGACAGCATCATCTTAGCCATCGGCTCTCACCTCCCTGTCATAGTAGATGAAGCGCTGCACGAAACCACGCGGATCCTCAAGACCGCAGCGCACAGCCAAATCATAGAGAGATGTACGTTTAAGACTCGCCGCTTCGATCAGTCTATCGTCGGTAAGAACATTTGCCGGTGTATCATCAGCCAGCTTAACCGAATCCGCGATAACGATCGCTCTGGTTGTATATTCGAGCATCAGGTGCATATCATGAGTGATCATGATCATGCTAAGACCGATCTCCTGATTCAACTGCCTGAGAAATTCCATAATCTGAGTATAGTGGTAGAAATCCTGACCTGCCGTCGGCTCATCCAGTATCAGCAGCTTAGGTCTAAGCACCAGGATAGAAGCTATCGTCAGTCGCTTCTTCTGGCCGAAGCTAAGAGCACTGACAGGCCATTTGCGGAACGGATAGAGCCCGCATATTTTTAGGGTTTCCTCAACTCTGACCCGAACCTCTTCCTCACCAATACCACGAACTCTAAGACCAAGCGCGACCTCATCAAAAATCATTGGCAGAGATATCATCTGATTCGGATTCTGCATAATATAGCCGATACGCTCAGCACGCTCACGAATCGAATCATCTCTCATATCGCGGCCGTCATAGATCAGACTACCCTGCTGCGGAGTCTCAAAACCACATATCAGTTTAGCTAGAGTAGACTTGCCGGCACCATTACGACCAACAAGGCTGACCGCCTCGCCCTCATAGATTTTGAAGGATATATCATTAACAACCTTGCGTTGTGTAAGATCCTGTTCATAGAAGAAGCCTAAGCCAGCGACCTCAAGCAGTGCTTTATCAAGCACGAGCGGTTCAGCCGGGGGCAAGCTTATGTCCCAGGACTTGAGCCTCGAGGCGGGATCCTCTGCCTTAGAGCCATGGCCCTGGGCTCCACCCTCAGAGCCGAAAGCATAATTCTGATCAACACCTCGCTGACCGATAACCACACTATCCACATGCTGCGGATTCATCTGCTCAGTGATATCGACCCCCGCATAACGCAGAGCCGTCAAATACAGCGGCTCGCGAATACCAATTTCCCGCAGCAAGCTGCCAGACAACAGCTGCTCAGGCGGAGCGTCGGCAATAATTCTGCCATCCTTGAAAACTACAATTCGATCAACACTGCGGAAGAGAACATCCTCCAACCTGTGTTCAATTATGATAATTGTTTTGTCTGTTTGCTTATGAAGCATATCTATCAGATCGATAGCATGCGTACCGGCCTGCGGATCAAGATTTGCCAGCGGCTCATCAAAAAGCAGAATATCGACATCATCGACAAGCACTCCCGCAACTGAGACACGCTGCTTCTGTCCGCCAGAGAGATCCTGCGGTGACTTATGCAGCTGATGGCTGATCTCAACAAGATCAGCCACCTCAAGCACACGCCGCTTCATCTGCTCCTGATCAATACAGTCATTCTCCAGGGCAAAAGCAATGTCCTCACCGGCGTTCAATCCAACAAATTGACCGTCCGGATCCTGGAGCACCGTGCCGACCAGCTTGGAAATATCAAAAATACCCTTATCCAGAGCGTTCTCGCCACAAATCTCAAAACGCCCCTGGCAGCTGCCCTTAAAAGCATGCGGAACCAGGCCGTTTATACAGTGGGCCAGTGTAGATTTGCCAGAGCCAGAAGGTCCTACAATCAGAACCTTCTCGCCCGGCTTTACCTTGAAATTAATATCATGCAGAGTCGGCTCTGACTGACTTCGGTACTGAAACGAGAAGCTCTCAAACAAAACACTATACTCGTAGCCAGACAAGCTGTCAGTATTCATTTCTTATTTATCAGCTGACAAAGAACCAGCTTTGATCCTGGTTTTTGAATAACCAAGAGCCAGAAGTGAACCAACGATTAGGACAACAGCTATATTAAGACCACCTGCTACCAGACCCTGCAGATAAACCTTCTCCACCGGCTCCTGATATATCAAGATATCAAGTGTGGGAGCTATACCAACCCAGGCAACCAGATTAGCGATAATCTGAACAACATTGAAGCCAACCAGCTGCTTGATGCCGAACTCGCCTTCTTCTATCTTGTAAAGTCTGAAGAAAGCACCAACGATGAAACCAAAAGCAGCAGAAGCTATAACCCAGCTCCACCAGATTCCGTAGCCCCATGTGAGGTCAGTCAGAGCATGACCGATCAGACCAATCAACAAACCGGCGATGGGACCAAAAATAGCGGCGAAGAGCGCCAGGATGCCATATGCCAGATTGAAGGTAGTATTAGGAATACCGGTAGGAATCGCAACGAAGCGCATGAGAACGAAGAAAATCGCTGCGCCTATGCCAATAGCCACGACTGTACGTACACTGAAGATTTTGTTTTTCATGATGACCCTCCTCAAAATGTGTTATTAATGATCCGGTCGGAACCACCGCCGGATAGGACAACAAAACTAAACTGCCCCGCTAAGCCCTATTCGTAAACCAGCCGCGGTGCCTTACGCATAGTTATCTTCCAATTTGTACCAGTACCAATATTATAAGCCTGGGCAAAAGACCCCTGGTTTATGGCCACTGCCATATTGCTGAGTGAATTTAAATAGACAAGAGATTCACCAACATTCACATCGGCAAAAGACTTGGCATACACAAGAAAATTCTTATAAACAGTGCGCGTGTCATGCTGTATGTCAACCTCAACCCGCTCACCGACCGGGATATTAAGAGTCTTAAAAAGCTGAAGCGGAATATTGGTCCAGAGACTGCCGAATCTGACATCTAGTACATCGATCGTACCAGTAACACTATCGTTTACCCGCTCCGCCTCAACAACATTCAACTGCACCAGAGATTCCAAATCAAGCTCAGGACCGATTTCCTCCAACCTGCTCACACCGGCAGCCAGCCTGGCGCCAACATATGCATAGACATCACGGCCATGGAAGGTATATGAGAGCTCAGCATAAGGCGAATGGTTCTCTGCCTCAACTATGAGCCTGGCCTCCTTAACACCCAACATACGGATGATATGAGTGATCGTACCATTGTCGGGTGTCACGATCAGTTGTCCTGTTGCTGTTCTGACCGCGATACTACGACGATTAGAACCCACACCAGGATCAACCACCGAAACAAAAACAGTGCCCTGAGGCCAAAACTGAACCGTCTGAATCAGTCTATAAGATGCCTCCCAGACATTGTACTGGGGAATATCATGTGTAAGATCGGAAATCTTAAGAGAGGGATCCACGGAATAAGCAACACCATACATCGCCGACACGGCGCCATCACTCAATCCAAAATCAGATTGAAACACAAGCGCTTTTTTCTGAACATCTGTCATAATCTCACCTGCCTGTCATCTTGTGCCGGTCAAACGAAAACTGACCGGGCCAGTTCCTACGATGTTATATGAAATTGTTTAGCAAACTCGCTGTGCTAATTATAACAATCGGGCGGCAAACTGAACAGGCTTAATTGTGAGAGTGGGGATGGAGGGGGCAGCAATGAGTAT
>CAZSLR010000165.1:0-4716 GCA_964607635.1 uncultured Oscillospiraceae bacterium | reverse complement strand
ACCTCATACAACTCGGCTTTATCTGCTTTTTCCAGAATGAGTTGAACAATTGTACCGAAGGCAACCTTCTCACCATGATAATATTTATGTGTACCCTCGAGCAAGGTCAGTCCATCGTGTATGGCATGTGCGGCAGCTAATCCTCCGCTTTCAAAACCAAGTCCAGAAAGCAGAATATTTGCTTCAATGATGTTCTCAAAGGATTTCGTGATTTGCTTGCGCTCGCAGGCGTCTTTTGCCAGCTTGCCATCTTCAAGCAATGTTTTATAGCAGAGCTCGGCTAGCGCAAACGCTGTATTAGTGGCGAACGCTGGTTTTGTGAAGCCTTCTCTGAAGCCACATGGTAATCCCGCGTTAACCTGTGCGTATGCCAGTCTGGTAGCTCTTGCCTCAAAATATGTGGACAAAGCATCGCCCATACCGGAAACCAGAAATCTTACCGGTGCTTGGGCTATCACCTTGGTGTCAATCAAAACGACATCCGGACTCTGCTTGAAGTAGGCATAATCCTCGAAGGCACCCTCAGGTGTATAAATTACTGCCGAATGACTTGTCGGTGCATCAGTTGCTGCTATAGTTGGCACAATTATGAGAGCATTCCCCTCTGCGGTACATTTCGCGGTATCGATTGCCTTGCCGCCGCCAAGGCCAATCGTGCAATCGCACTTCTTATCTTGAGCTAATTTCTTGAGTCGGTCGATTTCTTGCCTGGAGCACTCACCTTGGAAATTACCTTCTTCCAGTGTGATACCGTATTTTTTAGAGGTGGCATCCAGTTGATCACGGACGCGTGCTATATCATCCTTGTGAGCTATCAGAAGAGCGCTGTTACCAAAGGTTTTGACAAAATAACCGAGGTTTAGAAGTTCGTCTTCTCCCTGAACGTATTTACATGGACTAATAAAAGCTTTTCTCATTTGATTTACCCGCATGTCACCAGTGGCATGCTATCCTTTCTAGTTAGAAATTGTGCTGATATAGAAATTGATATTAGTCTCTCCCTTGAGAGCACAACGATAATCATCGTGGACATGAGCGCCCCATGAGTCGTCGCCACCAACTCCACATTGCGACTTGAGTAATCTAACGAATGTGTTACCTGTTTCAGGTAATTCTCCAACATGTCCGGCAAGCTCTATCGCATGTGATGAATATGGCAAGATAGAAGCCTCAAATAGCTCATCTGAGCTAATCACAAGTCCACAGCCCTGATCATCAGTAATTTCAAGCCATCTGACATCTGTTTTGTTAGCGCACTCCTGTGGTCTGGCATACGGAACATATTGCTTATTCACATCGGAGCTTGCTATACCGATTTTTCTGCTGTTTTTACGATCAGAATAGGCTTCATGCGCGATATTGCCATACCAACGAATGTTCTTATAATCTCCTACCATGGCAAAAGACAAGCCTATACAAGGCAGATCATCGTTCACGTTCAAGCTCATGGTTAACTTCAGAGTGTTATGGTCGATACAGCTGTAATTAATATTAATGAGTTGGTCAGCACCTGCAGCCGTTACCAATGATCGGATAATTGAATTAGAATCATCTAGTCCACAAGTCTCACAGCTCTGATAAAGCGACGCAGTTTTCCATTTAGCCCATTTCATATGCATTTTCGCACCGATATCATTATCTGTCAGTGCACGCCAAAACTCAGGCTGTATACTATCAGCAAGCATTTCTTTGTCTGCTAGCTTCCACGAATGAATCTTGCCGGTTGCTTTTGAAACCAACAAATGACTGTATTTAAATTTGATACCATAGTTGTAATCCCCGGGAATCAAGGTTGCTGATGTGTTAGCAGCAGTAAGCAGAGCTTTTGGCTTTGATAATTTGTCAAGCTTATGCTGAGAGCAATATATTTCATGGCCAGCTTGTGCCCATGGATTGCTTCTAGCTAATTTAACTACAAACTCAATCAAATACTCCTTGGCAAAACGCTCTACCTCATCAATTGCTGGCCTAGCATCACTTTGGGAAATATGCTTGATGTCCTCTTCCTCAATCTGAACTTCTTGGCCAAACACATCAGAGATCTTCAACTCAGCTACCATTTGCGGCGCAATATCAAGATGCAAATCCTTTGCAAAAACCTCTTCTCCCGACCTTAGCAGTCTAATCGTGAATACATAATCTGAAGTTGACATGAATAGATTTTTATTTCTAATCGTTATTCCATAATCAGAAAACTCAGTGGTAATTGGGCTATAGAGAAATTTTGCCTCAGCAAGCTTAGGAGTTGGCGTACGATCAGCAAAAACCAGACCATTCGCACAGAAATAGCCGTCAGTTGGTTTAGAACCAGCAACACCTGTAAAAAGACTGTTGTGAGAAATAAGCTCTTTGCCAGCTTGAATCGATTCGCGCTTTTCATCATCAATAACAACGCATTGATCTATCCAATCCCAAATAAAACCGCCTTGATACTGAACGAACTCATCCTCCAACTGTGTATACAAATGGACAGCGCCAAAAGAATTGCCCATAGCATGCGCGTATTCGCAGGACAAATAAGGCTTGCTTGGATTGTTTGTCAGATAGTCGCGGATTTCTTCTGCGCTTGCATACATTCTGCTCTCAAAATCACTGGTATCCGGGTATCTGTTGTCGTGGATTATTCCCTCATAATGAACAGGTCTGGAATCATCAAGGCTCCGAAAATAGTCTGCCATCTCAGCAAGAACAATTCCACCATAGCTCTCATTACCACATGACCAGACCAACACTGACGGATGGTTCTTATCCCTCTCGTACATTGATTCAGCACGATCAAGAACAGCGCCCTTCCATTCCAAGCGGTCAGCAGGCAGGTTCATCTCACGCTTAATTACCTTGCTAAGAACCATCCAAGTACCATGTGTTTCCAAATTGGCTTCGTCAATAACATATAGTCCGTATATATCACACAACTCATAGAATCTTTTGCGATTAGGATAATGCGAAGTCCTAACAGCATTGATATTGTTCCTCTTCATCATCTGAATATCGGCTTCAATGTCTTGATCGGATATAACACGGCCGGTCAGCGGATTGAATTCATGTCTGTTGACTCCACGAAAAACGATTCTTTTCCCATTTATGTAGGCTATTTTATTCTTGATAACAAATTCTCTAATACCTACATGCTGTTCAACCGTATGAATTACATTATTAGCTTCATCCAACAATTCAACACTCAACAGATACAGATTCGGCTGTTCTGCACTCCAGAGCAGGGGTTTATCCACTGTAAGCAGAACTCCGCACTCTTGGCCATCCTCGGTTTCAACACATACTGCTTGCCATGTCGTTTTTTGATCAACATCTGTAAGCGTAAGTCTAATGCTCGAAGCTAATACCCCGGCAAAAGCTATGTCTGCTCTTATCTTCGCTCTTTTGTATTCTGAATCGAGCTTACAAACTATCTTCACATCCTTAATATGTGACTCCGGCAAAAGTATAAGCTCAACATCACGGAAAATACCAGAGAATCTCCAAAAATCTTGATCCTCAAGCCAACTGCCACTGCAATATCTTGGCACAACTGCAATTAATGAGTTTTCACCCAGATGCAAATGCCTCGAAACATCAAATTCTGCCGGGGTGAAGCTATCTTCACTATATCCAATAAAAATATCGTTAATCCAGAGAAGTATGCTGCTCTCGACACCGTGAAAACAAACCCTGGCCGCTCTTGTCAATTGATCTTCACAAATTGAGAAAGTACGCTTATAAACAGCCGTTGGATTGTCAACAGGAATTTCTGGCGGCTCCAGATTTTCGATGCCATCCCAAGGGTACATGGTGTTTACATACTGCTTCTTGCCGTAGCCTTGCAGCTGCAGATGACTCGGAACCTCTATCTGCCTCATGCTTAAGCCCGGGATATCAATTCCCGCTACAACAAATTTAAGAGCACTCTCGGGCTCAGGAAAAAAAGCCATTTCCCATTGCCCATTTAGGTTGATAATTTCAGTGTCAGAAGCATATTTATGATCCGAGTGAGCTTTCACTCGATTTACCGCGAAAATATCGGGCTCATATATGAAGCTAAGTATTTTATCCAAATCAGGATTCTGATCATTCCTCATTTATCTTATCCATCCTTACTGTTTTACAGATCCAAGCATTCCCTGAACAAACTGCTTTTGGAAAGCAAAGAAGATTATCGCGACAGGGAGAGTCGCCAGCACAATCGCGCACATAATAACGCCATACTCTGGTGTATATGACGAAGACATCGATGAAATTAGAAGCGTAGTTGTCCTCTTGTCATTTGTTTGCAAAACAATCAGTGGCCACAGATATAAATTCCAGCTTGTTAAAAAGGAGTAAATTGCAGCGGCGTAATATGTCGATTTCATACTTGGCATGAAAACTCTGAAATAAATCGACATCTCAGAAGCTCCATCTATTCTGGCAGCCTGCAATATTTCTACGGGGAAGGACGCAAAACTCTGGCGGAAGAAAAAAACCATAAACGCCGAGCTAACAGACACTATAATCACCGCCATATGACTATTTATCAGCTTAAGTCTGACGATAATTTGAAACAATGGAATCATCAGCGCGGCAAAAGGAATCATCATTGTCGCAAGCAAAAAACCATAAACCCGTTCCTTAACCTTGGTTGAATAAAACTGAAAGCCAAACCCTGCCATACCTGCGAACAGCAAGATTAATATAACACTCGAAACGGTAATCTTGAATGAGTTGAACATTGTCCGAGCA
>CAZSLR010000164.1:0-4790 GCA_964607635.1 uncultured Oscillospiraceae bacterium | reverse complement strand
GAATTACAATCTCTATTATTTATACATTGCCATGTAATCGCCATGCGCTTCGATCAGCTCGTCACACATGCTCTTGATATCGTCGATGCTAAGCTCTGCGGCGGTGTGAGGATCAAGCATCGCCGCCTGATAAATATGCTCTTTTTTCTTGGTGACAGCGGCTTCAATAGTCAAGAGCTGAACATTGATATTTGTCATGTTCATAGCGGCCAGCTGTACCGGTAATTTTCCGACATAGCATGGCGAGATGCCATTTTTATCGACGAGACATGGGACCTCGACACAGGCTTCTTCTGGCAGATTGGTGATTAGTCCTGTATTAAGCACGTTGCCGCCGATTTTGTAAGGATTGCCGGTCACGACTGACTCAATAATGTACGATGCATATTCATGAGATCTCTCATGTGCTCTTGAAGCATCGGCCTCAATAGAGGAACGATCCTTCTGCCAGCCTTTGATCTGCTCTATGCATCTTCTGGGGTACTCATCGAGAGGTATATTGTAGCGATCTATCAGCTCAGGGTAGCGTGATTTGATGTAGAACGGGTTGTATTCGGCATTGTGCTCACTTGATTCTGTGCAGTAGTATCCGAAGTCGCGGATATATTCGAAGCGGACCATGTCATTGTGCTTCTCAGCTGCATTTTTTGCCAGAGCGCGCTTGCGAATCTCCGGATAGAGATCGTTACCATCGCGGTCACGGACATCCAACAGCCAGGCCATGTGATTTATACCGGCGATCAGGTTGGAGTGGCCATCCAATTTGTCCTTCATATCGAGTCCTTCAAGCAGTCCCGGTACACAGACCTGAACACTGTGACAGAGGCCGACAGTTTTTACCTTTGTATAGCGCTGCATGAAGCCGGTCAGCATCGCCATCGGATTTGTATAATTGATGAAAAGCGCGTTCGGGCAGACCTCTTCGATATCGGCCGCGAAATCCGCCATCACAGGGATAGTCCTGAGCGCACGCATGATGCCGCCGATACCTAAGGTGTCAGCGATCGTCTGTCTGAGGCCATACTTCTTGGGAATCTCAAAATCAACTACTGTCGAAGGCTCATAGCCGCCAACCTGAATAGCGTTAATAACAAAATCAGCGCCGCGCAGAGCTTCCTTGCGATTCTCTACACCAGCGTATTCCTTAATCACTGCTCTGCCCTGATTGGTCGTATTATTAATAGCTGTCAGAATTGCCATCGACTCACTGAGCCTGACCGCATCGATATCATATAACGCGATCTCAACATCCGATAGAGCCGGAACCGCCATACAGTCACCAAGCACATTTCTGGCAAAAACTGTGCTGCCCGCACCCATAAAAGTTATCTTGATCATTCCATATCCTCCCATGTCATCTTATTAAAACGCCTTAATGGCAAAACTCAGAAGGCGCATGTCTTTTGCCATGATATGAAAAAAGAGCATACGCACCGTTTCCTGCTAGCTCAAATGATAGTCAAAAGTCCTGATTTGTTGTTATGGTGTTTGTTGCTAACTATTGTATAATTGTTGCATAAACGTTGCAACAGTTGAGGTAGCAATAATGTACGAGCAGCCTTTCAAGATATTTTACTGCGGCCGCGAAAGCTGTCTGCCGGGGCATTCCTTCGGACCGGCGATCAGAAAGCAGTATCTTATTCATTTCGTGTTGGCCGGCCACGGTGAATTTCACGTCGGCGGTACAACGTACGAGCTCAGCGCTGGCGACGCTTTTCTTATAAGGCCGGGCGAGGTCACTTATTACCAGGCTGACCAGAACGAACCATGGACATACGCCTGGATGGCTTTTGCCGGGGATCAAGCGGACTCGATTCTAGCAGAGGTCGGATTCGGTGTATTCGATCATATCGGTGAGTTTTGTCACATCGATATGATAGACCGACTGCTTGACGAGCTCCAGCAGAGCTTTGAAAATCCAGCGGAAGGCGAGTTTGGTCTCACAGGTTATTTTTTTCTGATCGTGAATCAGCTGCAAGCTTGCGCCACCGAGCGTGACAAAAGCAATCTCTTCGCAGCCGCCTTGAACAGAGCTGACAATGACAGACCAATCGTTCATCCACATACCTATGATCAACGCTATCTGGCAAAAGCCAGGTCCATTATGCGGGATAATTTTGCTTATCCAATCACGATCGCAAACGTTGCCCGCCTGATCGGCATCGACCGCACTTATCTCTATCGTATTTTTATGCATTACGAAAAACGCTCGCCCAAGCAATATCTGACCACGCTCCGAATAATAGCCGCCCGCGAAATGCTTCTGGAAACTGATCACTCACTCGCTGAAATAGCCTTATCCTGCGGTTTCTATGACGCATCAGCTTTCTGTCGGACTTTTGCCGATTATGAAGGGATGACTCCGGGCCAGTATCGGAAGAGAACGCTTTAGAGAGCGGCGGTGGCGCGGGGCACGGGGCGAGCGGTTTACCCTCCGGTTACCCCCGTTTGGTTACAGGTCGTGCCACTTTGACTGCGGTTATGGCCATCGTCACTCATGCTCCTGGCGGTATGATGAAATAGCGAGGTACATGGCGAATGATATCTTCTACCATTTTTCTGGCATCGCTGTAGTATTCGGGATAGCCGAACGGCCCGATCTGCGTCATATTCGGGTCGCTGACGATGAACTCGAGGGTTTCACCTGATCGGCGGTAGCCTTTTAGAATCACGGCGTGGCCTTCGCCTTCTGTGTATTCATCTCTGAACATGACATAAAGAATATTGCCTTGGTCCAGGTAACTAAGCATTTCGTCGATGCTTGTTTCATACGATTCAGCCCAGCTGGAATAAAACTCCAGCCCATATTCGATCATAATATTTTCGGCGAGAATATCGGTCCAGCCCATGCCGTCGAGCGGGTACAGGGCGCGCAGGCTCTCAGCGTTCGGCGCATTGTCAAGCCCCTGATAGAGCATTGACATCTCGATGCAGGATGGCATGCAGTTGACATCACCGTATTCACCTGTTTCGATCTGGTAGATATGCCAGGGATACGGGCGTTCATTGAGTACGATATACTCGTCCGCTGGAATGACACTAAATTGATGAGCTGAATCGAGGAGTGCAGTTATAGATGAGATAATCGCTCCGTAAGGACAGATCCGCTCATATCCACCATAGACATCGCTGAGCTGCGTTTCATAATTATAGGTTCCTAAGAAGAAATCATCATCCCAGGTGCCCTGAAGATCGGGCATGAAAGCATCTTCCTCAGGCCAGAAGAAGAAATTCGTTGCTTTTAAAGATTCTATATCGGGAGTGTCGGGGTAACGATAGCTCTGATCGGTTTCTATTTTTTCACCGGTCACCTGCTCGAAGGCTTTTACCATCATATGCGCAGCTGTCTGCCTTGTAAGAGGCTGACTTGCCCGATCGCTCATTTCGGCTTGCAGCAGATCATCCATGGTAAATGTAGAAGCCTCAGCATCGCCTGGTTTCCAGCCATAGAGGGCTGAGCTCATATTTATGGTTAACAGCAGATCCTGTGGATATGCGGTCATATCTGTCCGGGCCACGGAGTTTTGCAGGAGCTTCTTGCGTAGCTCAAAGATCCAGTATGAGGCGTTGCTGTAGGTCAATTTATCTTCGACATTCTGACCATAATAGGAGTCATCATAATAGAGGCCGATTCTTGTCAGTTTACGAATGCCTTCACTGGCACCATATTCCGGATTCATCAAGGATGTGTCGATCGGACCGCCTATGTACTCATAGACCTGTGCCAGAATATCCATCAGCTCTATCTGACTCAAATAGGCTGAGGCTTTTTTACGAGGGAGATCCAAGCCTTGTGCCTCCAGTGAGCTGGCTTGTTTGACAAATATGGGAACAGGCTTAGGGGTAGGTGTAGGTGCGGGCGTTGTCTGAGCAGTCGTTTCTGATTCCGAGGTAGTCGGTCGCGTCGACTCAGTGGTCTGCTTGATGTCGGGCAGCAGCTCGGCGACAAGCGAGCAGCTGCTTAATGTCATACTTAAGACCAGCAGTACTATTAGCAGAAGCTTCGTTTTAAGGAGTCGAGGCTTATTGCCTGCAGAGTGAAACCTATTCATCTCCATCACCCTTCCTGATAACGGATCAGTGACTGGGCCTGTGCCAATGAATTACAGAAGCCAGACCCGGTAAGTGCTGCCAGTGCGGCACCGTAGGCCGCTTCCTCCTTGTGGGCCGGAATCATCAGCGGTAAGTCAAAACGTTTGGCCGCAAGCTGCTGTAATACGGGATTGCGGCGTAGCGCATTGCCTGAACCAATCAGCAGACGATGCTTGTTGCTCGGCTGATAATAGTCATGAAGCTCTTCTATTATACCGCTAAGCACACCTAATGTCAGACTCTGCGCATCGAGGTTTTGCATATTGATATTGCGAATAGAACCACGCAATTGCGGATTCTCACGCGTGCCACTAAACCTGGTTGAAACCAACAGCTTATCTGAGTCATCCTTCTCCTGTTTCATGGCTTGCGCTGCAAGCTCATTCATCACTGGGAAAAGACTGGCACCATTTACTTTTTCCTTTTTTGCTTTCAGGCCTGCCATTTCGATAACTGATTGGAATAAATTTTCTAAAACCGCATAAGCTTTGCCGCCGCAGAGAGTCGCTCCGACCGCGATTCTTAGCTCTTCAGCCTTATCCTTCTCGGTACAAAGCGGCCTTATTTCCATTTTGGCAAAATGTCTGTTAGTGTCATCCACTCCTGCCGCAGACAACGACTTGCCCTCTTGGTCAGCATACAGGTTCTGATCATCAGCAAGTAACGAGATCTGACCGCTTGTGCCGATATTCAGAACA
>CAZSLR010000163.1:0-4824 GCA_964607635.1 uncultured Oscillospiraceae bacterium | reverse complement strand
ATCGATGATCTTGACATCAACTCCAGGCAGCGGCAGACCAGCTGATTCGTTTTTGTAAAATTTATAGCGGTTGAGCGCGAGGATAGGAGCACATTCTGTCAGTCCATAGCCTTGTACACAATGGATACCCAGATTTTGCATACCGGTTAAAATTGCCGGATCGATCGCTGCACCACCTGCTATCAAAATACGAAGATTACCGCCGAAATTATCATGAATCTTAGCAAATAGCTTACGACGCTTGTCGATTCCGACTTTGCGCAGTAATCCACTGATCTTCAGACCGAGTCTGAACTTCTTAGCCAGCTCAGGAGTCGCAGAAGCACCCTTCATAATGCGCTTATAGAAAAGCTCCATCATCAGCGGTACAACCAGCATGATTGTAACCTTGGACTCCTGCATATTCTTGGTGATGTGGCGCAGGCCTTCGCAAACCGCTACGGTACAGCCGCGATAGATCGGACAGAGAAAACCGCAAGTACATTCATATGTATGATGCAAAGGCAGCACTGATAAAAATATATCATCCGGACCAATATAGAGCATGCTGCACATGGCCATCAGATTAATACAGATATTTCTGTGAGAGAGCATAACTGCTTTTGAACGAGCAGTAGTTCCTGATGTGAAGAGCAAAATACCGAGAGCCTCCGGATCGATTACTGCATCAACAAATTTTCTATTGCCTTGTCCCAGAAGTTCATAGCCTAGCTGCAGACAATCCCAGAAATAAAGATCGTTTGATCCTTCTGTAGGATCATCCATTGAAATTATAATCTTCATTTCCGGCAGCTGATCTCTTATCGCATCTACTTCCTTACGCTTCGATCCGGCATAAATAAGAATATCGGCATGCGAACGATTAAGAAGACTGGAAATCTCAGCAACAGGCAGTTCCTTATCCAGCGGAACAACAATGCCTGCGCCATTTACGGTCGACATATAGCTGATATACCACTCATATCTCGTCTCACCAAGAATAGCGACGCGTGCTGACTCCAGCCCCTGACTCATAAGGAAGGTACCAAAAGCGTCAACATCCTCAGCGAATTTTTTGTAGGTAACAGGCAGATATGGCAAGCTTTTTGTCTTCTCCGACTGATCATCAATCTGAGCTATTTCCTTCTGTCCAATAGCCCTTGGATCCTTGACCAGGAAGGCTGTATCGTTGGCATAATGCTCGGCACTCTGTCTGAGCATATCCTTCAGATCCTTGATCTCTCTAACGTCATACAAAGGTCCATTCTTCATACTGCACTCCTCAATTACTTATGTCAGCAGATCATTTATTTCTGCTGTCCCCACTTACCGTCGACAACTAAGCAGAAGCTTATATCGACTTTTGCCCAATACAATATACAATAGATTATAGCCGTAAACCTCAGCGCAGGTCTATGCAATTGTTTGAATTTCAAACCATTTTACGAAAATCGGGCAATTGCTGGAAAAAACCAGAGAATAATTATCAAAATTGACGAAGAGGGACTTGTTTTATGACAAATAGCAAAACAGAATTAAATGTAAGAAGATATGAAGAGACAGATCTGCCGCAGATGATCGAAATCTGGAATCAAGTGGTTGAGGACGGAATTGCCTTCCCACAGACAGAACCGCTTAACGAGCAAACCGGCAGAGAGTTTTTCCAGGAGCAGACTTATGCCGGTATAGCGGAGCTCAACGGCTCAATTATCGGACTATATATACTTCATCCGAATAACGTAGGCCGCTGCGGGCATATCGGCAACTGCTCATACGCAATCAGGTCAGGACTCAGAGGGCTCGGCGCTGGTGAGAAGCTGGTCAGCCACTCGCTCAAGACCGCTGCCAGGCATGGATTTCGCCTGATTCAGTTCAACGCTGTCGTCAGCACGAATCATGTGGCATTGCATATTTACGAGAAGCTTGGCTTCACAAGGCTAGGAACGATTCCCGGAGGCTTCCTGATGAAGGATGGTCACTATGAGGATATAATTTTGTTCTATATCGAATTGTAATCTTGGGAAGCACGTCTCAATTAACAGAAGCTTCGCCAGCAACAGCCGACTCATGCTCCACAGGAATAACGATCGTGATGCGTGTGCCGATATCAACACGACTCATGATCTCAAAATGAGCCCCGTGCCGTTCTACGATCCATTTCGCGATCGAAAGGCCAAGTCCAGAGCCACCGGTTTTGCGGGTACGTGAAACATCTGACCGATAAAATCGATTAAAAATCAGCGGAAGACTCTCCGGCTCAATACCTATACCATTATCCTGCACAGAAATTCTAACATTCTCAGTATCGGCAGAAGCCTTGAGTCTGATTGTCTCGCCGCGTGGTGTGTATTTGCAGCTATTGTCGACTAAAATGCGTATAGCCTGCTTGATCAGCTGCTTATCTGCGGATATCACTGTAGGCGGCTTGAGATCTAGCTCGAATTTGTGAGCGGAATCGATCATCTCTGCTTCGCGCACTATTTCCTCGATCATCTCACAGGCATCGAAGCTCTCCCGATGCAGCTGTATAGTCTCATTGTCACCACGAGCTAGAAAAAGCAGCTGTTCGACCAGCTCCTTCATATTCTGCGTTTCTGCCTTAATAGCATCGATAGACTCCTGCATGGTCTTCTCATCCTTTTTACCCCATCGATCCAGCAGATTAACATAGCCCTGAATAACAGATATTGGTGTTCTCAACTCATGAGATGCGTCCGAAACAAACTGAACCTGCGACTGATAAGACTCGTTGATTCGCCTGAGCATAGCATTGATAGCAGCCGCCAGACCCTTAAGCTCATCCTGTGTACTATCGACAGATATCTGACGATCCAGCTTATTGGCGTCGATCCCACTAAGCGCGCCGGCCAACGCTTCAAGCTGCCACTCCTCCGATTTTAGCCCCATCGCCGCGACCTCTTGATTCAGAGTCCTGGCAGATTCTGCTAGCTCATAAATAGGACGCAGAGTTCTCTTTATGATTCTTGAGCTTTTCACTGATTCCGAAATAAGAATAACCAACTCCAGGCCAAACAAAACCAGAAACCAAATTATGAAGACACGCAGATCGCTGCCGATACCGTATACCAGACGAAAACTTACACCATCTAAATCTGTCATCAAAGAATATTTCAGCGCCCAAGCCCTCTTGCCACCTACCAAAGCCTCATCGTCCGCCGGCAGCAGACCGATACGCCTCGCTCCCTTGACACCATCACGCATAAACGGCTCATAAATACTCTCATTTATAGTAACGCCCTTAAGCGGCACAGAGGTTTTGGCAATCGTCAGCTTGTCAATACCATATTGGTAAAAGCCGGTTCCAGCAGGCTGTTCAGCCATACCTCGCGCAGCCTGACTTACAGTCTTCTCGGCGTTCCAGCCGATAAAAATCAGACTGAATATAATAAGCAGTATGTTGATCGAACTGATTGCGGCAAATAATCTGCCGGTCATACGCATATTCAATTTGACAGCTATCGAGGAAGATGATGAGTTTTTCTTGACGCCAGAATCTCCTGCCATGGCCGGGCCCGTGTCTTTTGCCTGGATGGTATCTGAATCCGGGTTCATTTTTCTCTTATTATCCTTGCTGTTCATCTTTTATCACATACCCCACGCCACGGATCGTATGGATCAGCTTAATACTATAGGGCTCTTCTATTTTTGAGCGAAGATACCTGATATAGACATCGACGGCATTTGTTTCGCCGGAAAAATCGTAGCCCCAGATCTCCTGTATGATCGTATCGCGGCTGACAACGATATTTTTATTCTTCAGTAAATAGTACAACAGATCAAACTCACGCTTAGTCAGATCGATCGGATCGACGTCAACATGCACCTCTCTTGTATCAGGATCAAGTGTCAGCATTCCCGTCGTTATAACTGAGGACTGACGTGAGCCTGCTTCATTTGTTTTTTTCCTAAGCGCTGCTCTGATCCTGGCCAGTAATTCCTCAATGGCAAAGGGCTTGGTGATATAGTCGTCGGCGCCGCCATCAAGTCCGGCAACCTTGTCAACAACAGCATCACGCGCCGTCAGCATGATGACCGGTACATCGGAAACACGTCGCAAGCGACGCAAAACCTCGATGCCGTTGAGCTCAGGCAGCAGGATATCCAATAAAACAAGGTCGAAGGGACGGGTCGAAGCAAGCTCCAGCCCATCCCTGCCATTAAACGCTTTTTCAACCTCATAGCCCTCATACTGAAGCTCCAGCTCCACGAAACGGGCTATTTTCTCTTCGTCCTCAATTATCAGAATGCGTTCCATTAGACTTGTCACCTTTTACATCTTTTTTGAAGTTCTCAGCTGCTTCCGAAACTGATTCCATGGCCTTGTTAACCTTTTCACGACCAAGATCCGGACCTGCGAAGCGGTAGCTATAGCCGAAGAACAGACCAATGATCATCAGCGGAATCGTTATCCAGAATATGAAGAGCAACAGCAAAACCAATACGGTGACCGGTATCGACATCAGCTTCTCATTATTTCTGCTGACCTCAAGACTGTTGATATTGCCCCTGTGCAAGACACGTCCGCACCATCTGAAAAATCTACCGACCAGCTCGCCGAAGGTAGCACTGTCCTTCTCCGGCTGTTGTTTTGCCCCTTCACCACCAGCAGCTTCTTGATGAACCTTGTCACCCTCGGAGGCAGTAGTGAAATTACCGCCACCCTTAGGCGCGTTGATTTTGCCTTTTTTCTCAAGATTAACGATCGCTTCCAGTATATCTCCGTTAGTTTCCTCGAGTGCCGCCTTAGCCTCCTCGAATGAAATGTCTGCATATTCCCTAAGCTTCGTAACCTGTTCAATAGTAACCATATCCAAAACCTCCTGT
>CAZSLR010000162.1:0-4887 GCA_964607635.1 uncultured Oscillospiraceae bacterium | reverse complement strand
AATTTGATCTGAGTTTTTCGTGCAACAGCAGCACGCTTACTCAGGTCGATGTCTACAATAATGGACGGAATAATATGAATGGCAAAAGACGACACAGTTTATTGCGGAGGCTTATTATTGTGATTCTGATCATATCGACGCTGATGGCGGCGGCCATTTTCGGCGTCGATATTTTTATGCGTTTATCGACTGCTGACCGTATACATGCGATCGAAGATCCGCCGTCTGCCGATGATTATGACGCTGCCCTGGTGCTTGGCTGTGGCGTTTACAACAACAGCTTGCCATCGCCGCTGCTGCGTGAAAGGCTGGATGCGGCTGTGAAGCTGTATGAGGCCGGTGCGGTCGACCGCTTAATTATGAGTGGCGATCATGGTCAGCCGGAGTATAATGAGGTTAGGGTCATGAAGAAGTACGCTATCGATAAGGGTATTCCTTCTGAAGCGATCTTCATGGATCACGCCGGTTTCTCAACGTATGAGAGTATTTATCGTGCCGAAGCGATCTTCGGTGCCAGACGGCTGGTGATTGTAACACAGAGATATCATCTCTACAGAGCGCTCTATATAGCGGATAAACTTGGTCTTGAAACCATAGGTGTTGAGGCTGATCAAATGAGACTTAACGGTCAGACTGCTCGTGACCTCAGAGAAATCCTCGCGAGAAACAAGGATTTTGTTTATTGTATGATTAAACCGGAGCCGACCTGGCTTGGTGAGACAATTTCTCTTGACGAGAGTGGCGATGTAACTAATGATGAATCTATGAATCAATGAAGGGTTAGGCCAAAAACGAACTGACATCATTTGGAGGCGAATGTATGAGGGGATCATCTGCCAGGTTCATGTCTTCTGCTGTTGTGTTGATTCTATTATTGTCTATCGTCTTGCTGTCGGCTGCCGGCTGCAAGCAGAGCCTGCTTGATCCGAAGGAGCCGGTTACTCTGGCTATGTGGCATAATTATGGCGGCCAGATGAAAAACCTGATGGATGAGATGATCGATGAATTCAATTCAACGATCGGTGCGGAGCAGGGAATCATTATCAGTGTTACCGCCATTTCAGGTTCGAGCGAGCTTCATGATATGTTGACGGCTGCTGCCGAAGAGGTGCCAGGAGCGATGCCGCTGCCGGATATTACTACATCTTATCCCAAGACTGCAGTGATTCTCAAGCAGCATGATAAGCTGGTTGATCTGAGTGAACATTTCAGCAAAAGCAAGCTCGACGAGTATGTGCCTGCCTTCGTGGATGAGGGCCGTCTGGATGATGAAGGTCTCTATGTTTTCCCGATAGCGAAGTCGACAGAGGTTCTATTCGTAAATCAAACCTTGTTTGACCGATTTGCCGCAGAAAATGATATTGGTTATGAGGATCTGGCAACATTCGAGGGAATTGCGGCAGCCTCCATGGCTTATCTCAATTGGACTGACCGGCAAACACCGGATGTGCCAGGTGATGGCAAAGCCTTCTTCATGGCTGACTCGCTGTTTAATCAGGCGCTTGTTGGCAGCAGACAGCTTAATGAGAAGTTTTTACTTCTAAATGACGAGGACAGCAGTTCTGCCGAGGCGCAGCTGAATATTTCGAGTCCTGCTCATTCCAGGATATGGGGCATCAATTATATCCCATCTGTCTGTGGTGGTATTGCTGCTTTTGATGGCTATAGCTCTGACTTGTTTAAAACAGGTGATCTGGTTTGCGCAGTTGGTTCAACGGCCGGTGTGCTATTCTATCCAGAGGTAGTTACTTATCCTGACAACACCAAGGAAGACGCAAGCTATGCGATTTTACCATACCCAACCTATATAAATGGGGAAAAAGCCGCTCTGCAGCGTGGTGGCGGCATGTGTGTTATTAAGTCTGACAGAGCGCGGGAGTATGCCGCATCGGTATTTTTAGAATGGTTCACAAGACCTGAGCAAAACCTGAGGTTCACGTTATCTAGTGGTTATCTGCCAGTTGCCAAGGAAGCTTTTGACAGCTTGTTGTCTTGCGTAGGTTCTGGAGCGTCTGTGTCTGCATCTGGTACGGCTCAGAGCATCAATATCAAGGTTGAGGACGAGAGGATCAAGCAGCAGCTTAAGACGATTTTGCAGATGTATGATGAGTATGAGTTCTTCTATACACCGCATGCGCAAAACAGTGAAAAGCTTCAGAGCAGCTATGAAGAACAGGTTCTGGCTGTTATTCTGGCAAGCCGCGAGGAGGTGGCATCCTCATATGGACAATCGAGCTATTTTTCGATTGAGCCTGCTGATGCAGTCGGGGCAATGTCGGATTCTGCCAGGCAGAGCCTAAAAGTGAAGCTTGGTATCGACTAAATGTATGAGAGGCTCAAGCATTTCATAAAACGGCTTCGCAATACATCCTTAACGATTCGATTAAGGCTGTTAGGCTTCCTGCTTGGCTTGATTCTCCTGCTGTTTCTAGTTGTCATTGTTATTCTCCTTATGACAGGGACTCTGACATCTGGTCAGAGAGAGCTTGACGAGTACTTCAGTATTGAGCTGGAGCGTTTAACTGCCGATATTGAACGTGATTATGGACAGATATCGGCTTCTGCTGTTTCCTTGGCAGCAAACATAGCCGACTCCGCTGAGCAGTTTACGCGTCAGCGTGGCGGTGATATATCTGAATTGCAAGCCAAGCCTGAGCTTCTGCAGGAGCTGTTAGACAGCAATTTTGATCGCTTGATCTTGTCATTGGAGAAAACGCGTGCCAGCGGTGCTTTTATAATTTTGGACGCCACTGTCAATCAGGCGATTGATAAGCCTGACCTGTCGCGTGCCGGACTATATGTCAAAAACATGGAGCCTAATATAGTAAGTGCCAGCACTCCCAGGATGACTGTCCTGAGGGGGTTTGCGGATATAGGCAGAAAGCGTGGCTACGCGCTTCATTCCTTGTGGTCGATGGAATTTGACCTTGATTCGTTCCCGGAATATGAGGCAATTAGACAACAGGTTGGGCTTAGTGACCAGCAAGACCTAACGAGACTTTATGTTTGGGGTGGAGCTCGTCCGACAGAGGGCACAAGTGAACAGTATATGCCATGTGTCGTTCCTTTGATCGACAGCAAGGGTAACTTTTTTGGCGTCTGTGGATTCGAGGTCAGTTCACTGCTGTTTAAGTTGAACTATAAGCCGGTGAGCAAGGATCATCAGCGCATTAACTGCCTGATCTCACCTATTGATGATCGTGGTCTTATTCTCACAGGAGCACTTGCAGGAGGCGATTATAACAGCTTCTCCGCTTTTATTAATAAAGCCCGGTCATACAGTCTGCCTGACTCAGCTGGTAACGGTTTTGATCCTGAGGGCTCTGATAGTCAAGGCCAGCCTATCGCCTGGCTTAGGTCGGTAAGTGAGCGCTCGCAGATGATTCTATATAGATTCGAAGGCTCTGATCTGCCAGCAGGAGATTCAGCGGCTGAGCTGCGAGCAGGACCGGGCAGCGTTTTTGCCGGGCGTCATATGGAGCTGAGACTGCTGCCACATGACTCAGTATTCTCGGACACGGCTTTTGCCAGTGTGCTTATAATATCTGAATCTGATTACAGTGAGATACTTGGCAGAAATAATTTGAAAATAGCGGGGCTGTTTCTGCTGTTTATTCTCGCCGGTGTACTTGCTGCGGCGTTTATCAGCAAGAGGTTTGTCGGACCGATCATCAGAGGTCTGGAGGCTGCGGCCGCACATGATCTTGATGGTATGGCTGACAGTAATATAGCTGAGATCGATGCGTTGATCGAGCAGCTGAGAGAGAGGTATAAAAACAGAACCGGCCAGAGTTTGCCTGACGATCTGTTTGAGGATTTTCTCAGCAGGCTTGAGATGCTTACGCCGACTGAAAAAATAATCGCAGGGTGCTATATGCGTGGTGACGGAACTCAGGATATTCTTGGCAATCTATTTATCTCCGCGAGTACACTTAAGACTCATAGCAGCCACATTTATACGAAGCTTAACATTTCATCTCGTGATGAGCTCCAGCTCTACTATCACTTAATATCCAAGGGTGGTCGGCTTGATGAAATGGCAAAAAGAACAGGGATTTTCTAAATATCATACCTGGTACGATAGCTTCCTTCTCAGGATTATGACATGCTCGAGCTGTAGAGGAGCTGCTCTAAGCTCGAACATTTGAAGGGAGTGTATGAAATGAAGAAATTACTGATTGTTTTACTTGCTGTTGTGATGGTTATGTCTGTTTTTACTGGCTGCGGTATCAAAGAAAAACTCGAGAAGAAGGCCGGTGAGGCCATCGGTGAGAAGATGCTTGAGGGACTTGCCGGCGAGGGCGTCGACATCGATCTCGATGGAGAAGAAGTCGTAATAGAAGGAAGCGATGGCGAGAAACTGGAGTTTGGTTCGGGAGAATGGCCTGATTCGGACCTGGCAAAAGCTATACCCGAGTACAAGGATGGTAAGATAGATGGTGTTTTCAAGGCAAATGACAGCTTCCAGGTAACGATCAAGGAAACTGGTGATAAGTACTTTTCGGATTATATCGAGAAAATCAAGAAGGATTTCGCTGACAACTCGTTCGAGGGTAATTCTGAAGGCAGCATCACCTATTCCGGTACTGACAAGGACGGCAATAGTATCCTGATCTTCTATGAGAATGAGGAGTGTGTGATCAGTCTGACCAAAGCATCTTCTTGATTCTGAGACGTTCGTGTCCTCCGGAACACGTCAATAAATATAAGCTACTGGCACCTGGACCGGTTATCTTGCGATATCCGGTCTTTCTTTGTTTTTTTCAGTTTGCGGCGGACGATTATCTGTTAAAATTGTAATTAGCATTAGTCTATTACTAATTGTGTTACTTTTTGGATCGCGGTCATTTTTTATTTCCGCAAAAAACACGAGGAGGTGTATCATTT
>CAZSLR010000161.1:0-4896 GCA_964607635.1 uncultured Oscillospiraceae bacterium | reverse complement strand
GAAATTCTCGCGCATAGACGTGAGGTCTTCCATATAATATTACTGGCCAGAGACTATGTCGGACTCTATAATCTCTACAGGCTGGTATCCGCCTCACATACTAAGTACTTTCACAGCAGACCACGTATACCGCGCTCGCTGCTGCAGTTCTTCCGCCATGGCATTATAACGGGCGGTGCCTGCGAGGCAGGAGAAATCTATCAGAAGCTGCTGAAAATGTATAAGGACAATGGTTCTGATTACGAACGGACAAGAGCCGCGCTCGGCGATCAGGAGCTGATAGGGCTGGCCCGTTTTTACGATTATCTGGAGATTCAGCCTGTAAGCAATAATCAGTTTTATCTGCGTGACCCTGAGAGTGGACTGGATACAGCCGAAGATCTTGAGAGCTTAAACAAACTGATCGTCGATCTTGGTAAGAAGACCAGACGTCCTGTCTGCGCGACCTGTGATGTTCATTTTCTGGAGAAGCGAGATAGTGAGTACAGAAAAATACTGATGTCTGATATGGGCTATTCAGACGCTCATCTGCAGCCTGATCTCTATTTCAGAACTACTGACGAGATGCTGGCTGAATTTTCCTATCTTGGCAGCAGCGTTGCCAGAGAAGTCGTCATAGACAATCCGGCAAAAATCGCGGAGAGTGTCAAGGCAGATATGAAGCCCTTCCCAGACGGATCATTTCCACCGATCATTGATTCAGCGGCGGACGATATCAGAAAGCTCACCTGGGATACTGCCAGGTCGATCTATGAGTATAAGGGTGAAGTGCCTGAAATAGTGCGTGCCCGTGTAGAACGTGAGCTCGATTCGATCATCGACAATGGCTTCGCGATCATGTATTACATCGCTCATAAGCTGGTAAAAAAATCAAATGATGATGGTTACATTGTTGGCTCGAGAGGCTCGGTCGGCTCATCACTTGTAGCGACCTTCTGCGGTATTACCGAGGTCAATCCGCTGGCACCTCATCACGTTTGCCCGGATTGTCATTTCTCGGAGTTTGACACCAGCGGCAACTATGGCTCCGGCTATGATCTGCCACCGATGAACTGCCCGCACTGCGGTACCTCTATGCTGCGCGAAGGACAGGATATTCCTTTTGAGACCTTCCTGGGCTTCAACGGCGATAAGCAGCCTGATATAGATTTGAATTTCTCTGGTGAGTATCAGCCGAGGGCTCATAAATTTATCGAGGAGATGTTCGGCTCAAGCCATACCTTCCGGGCCGGCACCATCGGCAGTTTCGCGGATAAAAACGCCGAGGGCATGGTACGCGGCTTCTTCGAGAAGCAGGAGCAGTTCGCGACCAAGGCTGAGATCAAGCGTCTGGCACAGGGTCTTATTGGTGTTAAGAGAACAACCGGGCAGCATCCTGGTGGTATTGTTGTCGTGCCGAAAGAGCGCGATGTCTACGATTTCACCCCGATTCAGCATCCTGCGGATAAACGTGACGGCGGCACGATTACGACCCATTTCGATTTCAATGCCATGCACGATACGATCCTTAAGCTTGATATTCTTGGACATGACGATCCAACCATGCTGAAAATGCTCGGCGACCTTACAGGTGTTGATGTCAATACAATACCGATTCCCGATGAGAAGGTTATGTCTCTGTTTACGTCAACTGAAGCTCTTGGTATACCTGATGGTAAATCACCGGCCGGGTCTGCTACGCTTGGTCTGCCGGAAATGGGCACGTTCATGGCACGTGACATGATCAAGGAAACACAGCCATCAAGATTTTATGATCTAGTTCAGCTGATGGGTCTGTCACACGGCACTGATGTCTGGAAGGGCAATGCGCAGGATCTCATCAGAAACGGCACTTGTTCGATCAATGAGGTTATCGGCTGCCGCGATACTATCATGACTGTCCTTATATACAGCGGACTTCCGCCCAAGGCGTCTTTTGACATTATGGAAAAAGTCAGGAAGGGCAAGGGCTTGAGTGAGGAGCATGAGCAGCTCATGCGGGACAATAATGTGCCTGAGTGGTATATCGATTCCTGTAAGAAGATAAAATACATGTTCCCGAAGGCCCATGCGGCTGCTTATACGATATCGTCATTGCGAATTGCCTGGTTCAAGGTTTATTACCCTGAGGCATATTATTGTGCTTACTTCACTGTAAGAGCTGATGAGTTCGACAGTAGTGTTATGTGCAGACCACCGGCTGAGGTCAGGATCGACCGTGAGCGCAGAAGACAGCTCTTCAGAGAAGCGCCGGATCGTGAGCAGAAGATCTATTATATTCTCGAGTTGGTCGAGGAAATGCAGCTTCGTGGAATTGATTTCTTGCCTATTGATATATATAAGTCCTCCGCAGGTCATTTTGTACAGGAAGCTGAAGGCAGAATTAGACCGCCGCTTGATGCCATTCCCGGTATCAGCAGCTCATTGGCGGAATCGATCGTACGGGCCAGAGCAGATGGTATCTTCAAGTCGAAGGATGAGCTGATGCGCAGGGCCGGTGTCGGTCAGAGCGCGATAGAGACGCTGACTTCTGCCGGTTGTCTAGGTGATATGCCTGATACGGCTCAAATGGATCTATTTGAGATGATGGGTTAAGCGATATGATGGTGGCGGTAAGAGACGCTTCATATTGCCGTGTCGTGCTGATGGAGTCGACTCTTCAGTTCGATCGTGAATATACATATGCGATTCCTCAGGAATTACGAGGACAAGTTCTGCCTGGCAGTATTGTCGAAGTTCCCTTTGGCCGTGGTAATCGCTGCGCGGATGCTTTTTGCATTGCTCTGCAGCAAAATCCACCGGATGACTTCTACATTAAGCCGCTTCAGGCACTTAAGTCGGACCGGCCGGTGCTCACTGCTGATCAGATAGAGTTGGCTGCTATGATGAAAGAACGTTATCTGTGCACCTATGGCGCGGCTCTGCGTTGTATGACACCATCAACTGTCATCAGTGTTGGTGACCGCAAGGTAAGGTTTGCTGTTTTGGTTGATCCTGCAGACGCTGCCCGACGTCTGGCTGCCGGTGAGATCGATCGTCTGGGTCATGTGCGTGTGATCCAGCTGCTGCTTGAATATGAGACCGCTCCGACCTATGAGCTGCAATCTGCCTGCCAGGTCAGTCCTGCGGTTTTGAAAACACTTGAGAAGAAGGGCTTGATCTCATTTTACCGAGGAGAGATCAGGCGCGAGCTGGACACAGATTCAGAGGATCATGAGCTGGTAGATGATTTCACGCTTAATTCTGATCAGCACAAGGCTGTCGACAGGATCTGCGCTTCCATGAATACAGCGCGTGAACTGGGCACACTGCAGGAGTGTATGCTCTATGGTATTACCGGCAGCGGTAAAACAGAGGTATATCTTCAGAGCGCTAGACAAACGTTAGCTGATGGACGCAGTGTAATTATTCTTGTCCCTGAGATTTCCCTTACGCCACAGATGGTTTTTCGCATCAGGAGCAGGTTTGGCAATGATGTGGCAGTCCTGCACAGTCGGCTGACACCGGCTGAACGCTACGAGCAATGGCAGCGCATACTCAGGGGCGAAGTCCGACTGGTAGTAGGCGCGCGATCAGCTATCTTCGCTCCGCTTGAATCGATAGGTCTTATAATCCTGGATGAAGAGCAGGAGAGCAGCTACAAGTCTGAAACTCATCCGCGCTATCATGCGCGGGATATTGCCCGCATGAGGGCTCATATGCATGGCGCAGCTTTGGTTCTTGGTTCTGCGACTCCCTCAGTTGAGAGCTTCTACAGAACTGAAGCAGGGCGCTCGATTTTACTGAGACTGCCGGAAAGAATCGGCAGTGCAGGTTTACCGCAGACTGTTATCGCAGATATGCGAGAGGAGCTTAGGGCTGGCAACAGGACGATTTTCAGCAGACCGCTGCAGGCTGCGCTGCAGGATGTTATGAATAACAACAAGCAGGCGATGATCTTTATAAATCGCCGCGGACATTCTTCATTTGTGCTCTGCCGCTCCTGCGGACAGACGGTAAAATGCAGCAGCTGTAGTGTTTCTATGACCAGTCATGCTTCTGTTGGTTCGGGTGCGGGTTATGATCCTGCACGGACAGATAATGACAGCCTGATCTGTCACTACTGCGGTAAGATAATTCGGATACCTAAGAAATGTCCGCTCTGCGGCAGCTCTCAGATCGGTCGCTTCGGTGTAGGCACACAGCAGGTCGAAGAACACTTGGCCAAGGCTTTTGCCGGGATAAAAACTCTAAGAATGGATCAGGACACAACATCGGGCAGGACTGCTCATGCCGATATACTCAAGCGTTTTTCCGAGCATGAGGCTGATGTACTGATTGGTACACAGATGATAGCTAAGGGTCATGATTTCCCGAATGTGACTGCTGTTGGCATATTAGCGGCCGATCAGCTGTTAGGTATGTCGGATTTCCGGGCGTCAGAAAGAGCTTTTCAATTAATTGTTCAGGCTGCAGGCAGGGCAGGACGCTCGAGCGATGCCGGTCAGGTCATAATACAGGCTTATAATACCGACGATTACGCTTTACAGGCCGCCGCTTCCCAGGATTATGAAGCCTTCTACCGACAGGAGATCGCCTTCCGCAGGATGATGAAGTATCCGCCGTTCGGCTCGATTGGCCTGATCGTTCTGGCGGGACAAAATGACAAAGAGGTGCGGGAACGTATCGACAAATTGTATCAGGCTATGTGTAAATGGCAGAGCGATCATCCGGATCATGCCGCGATCGAGATAACTGAGCCTTCAAGAGCGCCGCTTAGCAAAATACGAGGACGGTACCGCTGGCGCATGCTCCTTTATGGACAGCATCAGTCGGTTATCGCGAGGTTTATGGCGTTTACTGTTGGACGTGTTGACCTGTCCCCTCTTACTGTAACTATAGATGTCGAACCATGGCAGATGCTGTGATATAATACCT
>CAZSLR010000160.1:0-4897 GCA_964607635.1 uncultured Oscillospiraceae bacterium | reverse complement strand
TCTTCTTATACTGTAAAACCATATTTACCGGGAAAGTATTAAAAGCGACGAAATAAGTTCCGACTATGGCCCAGACAAACCATGGCACACGATCAAATTCACCAGTGCCAAACATATAGAGTAAGATAACTATCCAAGGAGCTATCCCGGCAAAAGACCCCCAGACAAAAGGGCCCCAGCGAATATTGTCCGGTGCTCTGCCCTCATTTAACTGTTCCATGACCAGACCGAATAAGTTCATCGTCGCGTTGACTACGAAGATAAGAAGCAGAGTAGCGATATCATATACGCCAAACAAAGTTGCGATTAGTACGATCATGATCGAAGAGCTCAGCGAATACTCAAACCAGCGGAATCTGTTTATACCTTTTGCCAGATCACTATTATAGATTGCGTTTGATTTCGGAGGAATCGCGATCAATCCATGGAAAAACGCAGATAGCAGAAGGAAAACTGCCACCATGATTCCAAATGGCAAATCAAACAACTCTTTTGATGCTGATACAAGCGACTGAGATTGAGGATCATAGGTCAGATAAAATTGCACAATTGTTGGTTTGAATTCGGCAATATTCTGGATAACAGTTGTTGCCAGAAATATCATAGCTATTCCCTGAACACAATGCAGCAGACCCATTACAAGATTGAATCTGCGCAGCTTGGAAAGTTTAATATTTTCCATTTTTGAACATCCTCCATAATTGATTGAGCAGAATGTTATTTCCTCCTGCTTCGGCGAATAACTACTATTAGTATGATAATACTAAACGGAAGTAAAACAACAACTATAATTATCCGTTTGAAAATGATTAACTACAACTCAATATTATTGGTAAAAGAACAGGCAAGCAACCTAGTCATATTTTGTCATGAAATGTTATAATTAAGATAATAAGACAGCTACCAGTTTGTCTTATCAATAGTAATCCGGAGGTTAGGAAAATGTATTGTTATAACTGCGGTGCTGAAGTTGGTAATTCAAAATACTGCAATAATTGTGGTACTGATACACAACCACCAAGAGATGTATATTTCGTTGAGGAAGATTGTGGTGATTGCGATACACCCTTGCCACGCTGGGCAAGAGCATGTCCGAAATGCGGCAGAAAATTCGGTTTCACTGAGCCGACTGACAAGAAGCTTGTTGCCAAGCGCAATCGAGGATTGGCTACAGCCGCTATAGTTTTCTCAATTTTCCTGATTTTTATTGCAACCATTCTCTCACTTGGTGAGGATGCGATACCGTTTAAGTATGCGATGATAGGTGCAGCTATACTTATTGCGGTTATCTGGTTCTTTACGATCATTCGATGGGAAAGAGGCAAGGCTAAGGACGGAACTGTTATAAGACACTTTTCCGAAGAGCGAATTCGTTCTGAGAAGGATATAAACAGTCCGCCAACCATAACGGGTAGAACAGCCAAACGGAATATCAAGTTTACACTGTATTCCACTGAGGTCCAGTTCGATGATGGTTCAAAAGAGATATTCAACCTGGAAAATCCAGCAGACCATATTCAGCTGCCCATCGGCAGCAGAGTACGCTACTATTTATCGACTCAGTCTTATAGAAGGATTTAATTATAGTAATAAGGGGAAGCTTGTTTATGAAAAGATTATTGATGATTTTTTCAATTATCATTTGTCTTGCTATGCTTACAACATCTTGCGCTAACAGCATGAGCAAAAACACTGAGGCAAATGCAGATAATCTATCGACCACAACCACTCTCGCTCCAACACCTACACCAATTCCTACACCGACACCTGTCCCCACACCTACACCAACTCCGGAACCGACGCCAACACCTGCACCCGAGGTAGATAGATCAGCGGCATATATCTATGAGGCAAACGAAGATTTAACGCCTGTAAACTATGATTCACCAGTCATACTGCCACCAAGCGAAGACATGGGTGAAGATTATATTGGAAGACTCACCTTTATCTGCGACTCACCAACCTACTGGTTGGGTCCAAAAGGCTTCTTAAAAAACGGAAGAGATACCACTCAGATCTGGACCGGTCCTGAAGGAACTATGACTCTGGCATATCAAAGCACGTACTATATATTGGATCCCTTCGATAAGAAACAGAAACCCATCCGGGATGTAGTCGAACAGCATAAGCCGGATATTCTCATAATCGCCCTTGGTATCAATGGCATATCCTTCATGGATGAGGCCTACTTCGTAAGTGAATATACTGATCTAGTCACAGATATTCAGGAGATCAGCCCGGATACGATCATGATTCTTCAGTCGATATATCCAATAACACATCGCTATAGGTACTACGGCAATATAACCAATGCGACAATAACCAGAGCTAATAGCTGGATACTGAAAATCGCAGAGGAAAATGATTGTGCATACCTGGACACAATTTCAGTTCTATTGACTGATGAAGGCAACGCCAAGGATGAACTGATGCTAAAAGATGGTCTTCATCCGAATGAGGATGGCTTGCAGGTCATTATTGATTACATCAGAACACATGGCTATATTGAGGAATAAATACTTATTTCGCCTTCGCCTGTGACTTGATCACTTCAAACCCCAGAGCAGTTATCGCTTTCTCTACATCTTCCAGCGAGATCTTATCGGCGTCGAAGTCAAACTTGACCTTGCTTGAGTTGAACATAACCTTGACGCTGTCCTGATCGACTCCACTGAGTCCTTTTGTTGCTTTTTCAATTTTCTGAACACATGATGGACAGATCAATGCCTCCAATTGAATAGTTGCTTTATACATAGTTATTTCTCCTCTCTTGTTGGCCTGAGCTTATAGCGCAGCAGCCTCATTCCATTTAATATTACGACCAATATACTTGCTTCATGTACGAGCATGCCAATCGACATGTTCATCCATTCACTGAAAAACAAACTGAACAGCAGTACTAAAACTACACCTACAGCTATTATTATATTCTGACGCATATTTCTTGCTGTAGCCTTTGCCAGCCCAAGAGCATGCGGCAGACGGCTGAAGTCAGAATTCATCAGCACAACATCTGAAGTTTCGATCGCGACGTCTGTGCCGCTGCCCATCGCTATGCCGATCTGGGCTAGCGCCAGTGACGGGCTATCATTTACACCATCACCGACAAAAGCAACGATCTTGCCTTTTCCGATCAGCTCTTCGATATAGGCCGATTTATCCTCCGGCAGCATGTGTCCATGTGCTTCTGTCAGTCCCAGATCCTGAGCTACCAGATCAACTGTTCCCTGATTGTCGCCTGAAAGAACGACCAGATTCTTAACGCCAAGTTTCTTGAGTCGCTTAAGATCGGATTTCACTCCTGGACGGATCTGATCGCGGATACCAAGCAGTGCTTTTAGTTCGCTGTCGATCGACACCAGAACCAGTGAGTTGCCCTTCTTCTCGAAACTCGCGATATCGATAAGCGCTTCTTCCGATAAGTGTACTCGTTCCTGCTTCATGAGCGCGGCATTTCCGACCGCGACTCTGTGACCATTGACCTGAGCAACGATACCGCCGCCTTTTACCACATCTGTATTTTCGACCGGGTAAAATTCTGTACTGCCTATATGCTCGACGATGGCTTTTGCCAGTGGATGATCTGATTCGCCTTCAACGCTTGCAAGGTAGGCCATAACCTCTTCTGAATCAGCACCATAAATTCTCTCATCAGCGACCTTGGGGTTACCGACCGTCAGTGTGCCAGTCTTATCGAATACGACTGTATCAACACGGCTGAAATCACCTATAACCTCACTGCCCTTGAGCAATACGCCATGTCTGGCGCCATTGCCGATACCGGCAACATTTGAAACGGGAACGCCGATAACCAGAGCACCGGGGCAGCCAAGAACCAGGATCGTGATCGCCAGTTCAATATCACGCGAGATCAGCCAGACTATAAACGCGAGCACCAGAACCGCCGGTGTATAGTATTTAGAAAATCTGTCGATGAAGCGTTCAGCCTCAGATTTTGAGTCCTGTGCTTCCTCGACCAATTCAATTATCCTGCCAAAAGTCGTGTCTTCACCGACTCTTTCGGCTACGATCTGCAGTGTGCCATTATCCAGGATCGTACCGGCAAAAACGCTTGAGCCCTTCTCCTTACCTACGGGAACAGACTCACCTGTTATGCTGGCCTCATTGATATAGCCCTCGCCTGATAAAACAGCACCATCAACCGGAACCTTCGCTCCTGTTTTTACCAGCAGCACATCGCCTTCATCAACTTCATCAACTTCTACTTCTACAAACTCGCCGTTTTCCATCTGCTTAAGCGCGCTCTCCGGCGCCATTTCCGTTAGCTCTTTTATGGCAGAACGGGTTTTGTTGATCGTCCGCTGTTCGAGAAATGCACCGAACAAGAACAGAAATGTGACAATAGCCGACTCTTCAAAATTCCTGATAAAAAACGCACCCGCTACAGCAATCGTAACCAGAACATCAATACTGACGACTCTCACCCGGAGAGCCTGATAGGCCTGAATAGCGATTGGGGCAACACCAAGGACAGAAGCGATAGCCAGAGACCAAACCGCCACGGTTTCATTATGAAAAACCACAGCACTCGTGAAGCCAAAGACGATCAACACAGCTGATATCACAATTATTGGATTTTTCTTGCTTAAAATATATCTCTGCATACTCATTACCTCCTCCCTGTTTTTGCCAGTTTATGCTTTATATGATTCTTCGATTTCAGCCAGCATGCTGTACACCGCTTCATAGCTCTCACAGACATCGTTCGGAACCGTATAATTATCTGTTGTCTGACGCAGCTGCAAAAACTCTTCGTTCAGGTCAAGGTCCTCGCTGCCAGCTGTGGTCGTTTTCTCAAGAATGGCTTCAAACAGCGCACGCACATCATGAAATTCCGGATGCGCAGCACCATGAACCCGGTCAACCACCGGAACAT
>CAZSLR010000159.1:0-4955 GCA_964607635.1 uncultured Oscillospiraceae bacterium | reverse complement strand
GATTACAGGCGTTTCCGCTGATTTGAGGCCGATATTCAACCTGGCACTTTCGCACCCGGTTGACTGCGTTTGGGGCCACCCAGTGCCACCTTGCCCCCGGTTGCCCCCGGTTGCACCCGCTTGCCAACATCATCACAGCTCCTTTCGCTCAAAAAAACGCCCGACAGAGTTGCTCCGTCGGGCGCTGCTATTTATAAGTATTGAGTATGTCTGGTACGATCGAAAATATTAGAAACCAACCTTAAATGCCTTCTTGCCAGCGTATTCAGCGGCCTGACCGAGTGATTCCTCGATACGAAGCAGCTGATTGTATTTGGCAACACGGTCTGTTCTTGAAGGAGCGCCGGTTTTGATCTGACCGGCATTTGTCGCTACAACGATATCGGCGATAGTGACATCCTCGGTCTCGCCTGAACGATGTGATACGATTGCTGTCCAGCCCTGATCCTTGGCCATTTCGATTGCCTGAAGTGTTTCTGTCAGTGTACCGATCTGGTTTACCTTGATCAGTACTGAGTTGGAAACACCAAGGTCAATACCCTTGCTGATACGTGTGGTATTAGTAACGAACAGATCGTCTCCGACCAACTGTACGCGGTCGCCCAGCTTATCTGTAAGAATCTTCCAGCCTTCCCAATCGTCCTCTGACAGTCCGTCCTCAAGTGAGATGATCGGATACTTATCAGCGAGCTCAGCCCAGAAATCAACCATTTCCTCACGGGTCTTGTACTGACCATTCTTCCAGAAGAGGTATTGACCCTCTTTGCCTGCCTTTTTGGCCTCCTCGTAGAGCTCGGTGGCGGCTGCGTCCATGGCGATGAAGAAATCCTGACCAGGCTTGAAGCCGGCCTTCTCAATAGCCTGAACTATAAACTGCAGAGCCTGCTCATCACTCTCGAAGTTAGGAGCGAAACCGCCCTCATCACCGACTGATGTGCTGTATCCGCTGTCCTTGAGCAGCTTCTTGAGCGTATGGAAAACCTCAACGCTCCACTGCAGAGCCTGGCTGAAGCTCTCAGCGCCAACCGGCATGATCATAAACTCCTGCAGATTGATACTGTTATCGGCATGCTTGCCGCCGTTGATGATATTCATCATTGGCACTGGCAGCTTATGTCCCTGAATACCGCCAAGATACTGATAAAGCTCTAGACCCAGAGCAGTCGCTGCTGCCTTGGCTGCTGCCATAGAAACTGCCAGCATTGCGTTAGCACCTAGATTACCCTTGTTGTCTGTACCGTCAAGGCTAAGAAGAACACTATCCAGCCCGGCCTGATCAAATACATTGAAGCCGCACAGCTCGTCCGCGATTATATTGTTAACATTGTCTACTGCCTTCAGAACACCTTTTCCCAAATAACGGCTGTCATCGCCATCACGAAGCTCAACAGCTTCAAACGCTCCGG
The DNA here is from genome assembly GCA_964607635.1 of uncultured Oscillospiraceae bacterium. Lineage (GTDB taxonomy): Bacteria > Bacillota > Clostridia > Saccharofermentanales > UBA5734 > JAAYFZ01. The sequence continues at coordinate 3,549 of CAZSLR010000159.1, read as the reverse complement.
TCGATGCGCCTGAGGGAACTGCGGCACGTCCTACTGAACCGTCCTCGGTCTCAACCTCTACCTCTACTGTCGGATTACCACGTGAATCGATGATCTCACGCGCCCAAACACTTGTAATCATTAGATCTTGTGCCATAGTCTAATACCTCCTGAATTAAATACTGAGCATCTCAGTTATTATTTTTCACAACGCCTTGATTATACAGCAAAGAGGTCGTTGCTTATGTAACACAAGCGTCATCCTGACCAATAACACATCAATCAGAAGCAGAAGGATTGTCCAGAGCTGTTTCAAAAGGACTCTCAGCGGCAAAAGCCTTGACCGCCGCTCCAGCTCTGGGGATCGGCATCAGCGTACCGGGACCACCGACACAGCCGCCAGGGCAGGCCATACCCTCAAGAATATGACCCTGACATTTGCCTGCTTTGGCCTTGAGCAGCATCTTTTTGCACTCCTTGAGTGTATCGGCTCTCTCAACCTCAACCTCAAGCTCCGGCCTCTCCTTCTTGATGCAGTCGACGATTGCCTGGGCGACTCCGCCCGCAACGGCATAGCCGCGTCCGTCTCGCGATGCCAGGGTTGTAAATTTATCCTCTTCAAGCTCCTGCCATTCGATATCACGTGCACCGAGCATACCCATAAGCTCCTCGAAGGTTATGACATAATCGATGTATTCCTTAACCTCAGCCTCAAGACCTTCGCGCTTCTTAGCGACACATGGACCGATAAAAACGACCTTGGCCTCCGGCTCGATCGCTTTGATCTTCTGAGCGGTGGCGACCATCGGTGTATGCGAGCTCGAGATGCAGTCGGCGAGCTCAGGCTGCGTTCCAACAGCGTAAGCTTCCCAGGAGGTGCAGCAGCTGGTGCCTAGGAAATCCTGTTTGTCAGGTACATTTTCCAGATACTCTCCGGCCTCGTGGATCGAGCCGACATCGGCACCCAGTCCGACCTCAAGCACATCCTTGAAACCAAGCACCTTAAGTGCCGCGACGATCTTGCCTGGAGTTGCCAGAGGACCGAACTGACCAACGAAGGAAGGCGCGATCTCCGCATAGACCTTCTCACCTCTTCGAATAGCCGTGATCAGCTGGAAAATCTCAGATTTGTCAGCTATAGCGGCAAAAGGACAGCTGACGATACATAGTCCGCAGGCTACACATTTATCCTGATTGATGACCGCGCGGTTCAGCTCATCACTATCGATTGCGTCAGCACCGCAAGCCTCCGCACAAGGGCGACCGAAACGGACAATTGAATTATAGGGACAGGCCTGTACGCAGCGGCCGCACTTTATACATTTTTCAGTATCAATGATTGCCGCCCTCTTACCGATGGTGATGGCTTTTACCGGGCATACTGATGTACAAGGATGTGCCAGGCACTTGCGGCAGTTATTGGTAACAAAAAACTGATCTGTAGGACAGGCCTCACAGGCGAAGGGAATTACGTTGACCAGAGGCTCTGCCAGGCATTTGCCTGTCGTATCAGCTGCCTCCATATCTTCAGTCAGCGAATGATGGCGATCGACCGGCCTCATACCGAGCCCCAGAGCCATCCTGATGCGCTCACGAATAATCGCACGCTCCTTGAAAACACTGTCACGATACTGCGGTTGTTCGCCAGGGATTATCCTGTACGATGACTCATAGAAAAAAGCGAAATCTGTTTTATCAAGCTCACGCTCATATGCGAAGCGTGCCACCTCGGTGAATACCTGACGGCGGATCTTGGTGATTGGTGTAAATAAACCGCGCATTTAGCTCTCCTTAAACGAACGACAATAATCTCGTCGGACCAGTTTGCCGCGAGAAATGCTTACGCAGAGTTATTTCTCTAAACAGCCCTCGGCACGAATGATGTCGAGTATTTCGGACATTACTGTCTCGCTGTCCGCTCTCTTGATCATATGACCATTTATTGACACGATAGGCGAAAACTGGCCATGCTCGCAGAGATTATTGCAGGGTATCGGATTAATTACAACCTCACAATCCTTTCCCAATTGCTCGAGCTCGATCAGACTCTCGATCGAGTTGATAATATCCATAGACCCCATCATCGTGCAATGAGTTCCCGCACATACATCTACCTTGATTTTTGGCATGGGATTGGTCCCTCCTGAAATTAATAAATCTACAGTTGTCTGCTCTCTAATTGTATCACAGGACACGTATCGCTGAACTATTATTTGCCCGATCTTTCACCTGGACAACTGGAATCTGCCAGTCAACGCATCCAGAATTTAACCCTTGCAGACTGTCATATGGTGTGATAAACTTCAACACATAGTATTCAATACTAGATTACAACATAATGGCAATAAATATTATAGGTACTATAATAGAGTCATCAATAAGGAGCACACGAACATGTCAAGACCACAGAGCAAAATCGAAGAGAGATGGAACTCGGCGACACACGGCAGCATGGCTGTATTACTGTTGCTGACAATGCCTCTGGTAATGATTCATATCATAAATCAAGCCGGTAACATGGCCCTGCGCGATGGCATAGGTGTCGCGATTTTCATTCTCTGTCTGATCATGATGTTCTCGACCTCGGCTCTCTACCATGGTGTTCCTGCAACCAGCAAATATAAACGCATCCTAAACCGCCTTGATCATATGTCCATCTTCTTCGCTATCGCAGGCAGCTATACACCGATCGTTTTATCAGTCATCGGCGGCCGTGAAGGTTGGATCATCCTGGCGGTCGAATGGTCGCTCGTTCTGATAGGAGTAGTATTCAAGAGTTTAAGCTTCAAGAAAAACCTTCTCTCATGGATATTCTCGATTTTTCTCTACTTAGCCATGGGCTGGGCTATCGTCGCCTGCTTCCCGCTCTTTGCCGCCAGAGCCCACCCGGCCTGCTTCTGGCTGGTGCTGGCAGGAGGTATCTTCTATACCGTAGGCATCGTTTTCTTCGCGCTTGAGAAACGCTACTCACACGTAGTCTGGCACTTCTTCGTAAATGCCGGTGCAATCAGCCACTTTATTGCAATTGTATTTTTTCTTGGTTAAAAATATGTAGAGTTATTGACTGATCGAAAATCGTCTGCTAAACTCAGTCCGTGATTGCGCCACTAAGCGCTCACGGACTTTTTACACGACACAAAACGCAGGAAATGGTTCCGCGCACCCCAATAGAGGTATAACCCGGTTGAGAGAAAATAATAATCAAGAAAGCACCGATAAGAACGAACATGATCCAATAAACAAAATACATACTGGCAAAAGTCGGCTCAATAGCAGAACAGGCTCTACTGCTGTTATTTTGTTGATCAGTGTTGTTGTAATTACGGCTGCAGCAATTACAGTAGGACATTTGATTCCTAATAACAACAGCAAAAACCAACAAACAGAAACTCTGCTTGAGAATGAACGAATAATAGAAGGTTCTTCACCCTTTATGGGGCCCGAAGCGCTGGCAAGAGCTTACGAAGCTCCTAAATCTGCGGAGAACTCACCGGCAGAGTCGACAACGGCTGCTACAACCATTGCAGAAACGACTACTGCTGCTACAACCATTGCAGAAACGACTACTGC
>CAZSLR010000158.1:0-4992 GCA_964607635.1 uncultured Oscillospiraceae bacterium | reverse complement strand
AAGAGAATAATCAAGGTCATCACAGGAATAAGACGCTGTGGCAAGTCCACACTGCTGCAAATATTTCAAGAGCATTTACTTGAACTCGGCATAAAAGAAGAACAGATTATTTCTATCAATTTTGAAGATTATGATTATGAAAACCTACGTGATCCGAAAGAGCTTCATAGTTATATCAAGAACAGGCTTATCAAGGAGAAGACTACCTACATTTTTCTCGATGAGATTCAGAATGTCATCGAATTCCAAAAAGTTGTGGATTCGTTGTTTCTGCGTGACAACATTGATATTTATCTGACTGGTTCAAATGCTTTTATGCTTTCTGGCGAATTGGCCACCCTTCTTGCTGGCCGTTATATTAAGATAGAAATGCTGCCTCTTTCTTTTGCCGAGTTTAAAAGCGCTGTACAAAACACTGATAAGATCAGCGATGATGAGCTGTATGTTGAATACCTTGAGTCCAGTTCTTTTCCTTTTGCGTTGACACTGTCAAAAGACGACAGACAGGTCAGTGATTACTTGAGGAGCATTTATGATACAGTCGTGATCAAAGACATTATCAGCAGGAAGAGTATTACTGATGTTATGATGCTTGAAAGTGTCTTGAGGTTCTTGATGGATAATATCGGAAACCAGCTTTCTACGAAGAAAATTAGTGATTCAATGACTTCTGCTGGACGGCGAATTAATGTAAGAACTGTTGAGTCCTATATTTCTTCATTTCTTGAAGCCTATATAGTATATGAGGCAAAGCGGTTCGATATAAAAGGCAGGCAATATCTTAAGACTCTCGAAAAATACTACATCGTCGATATCGGTCTGAGAAACGCAATGCTCGGATCAAAACGAAGAGATACCGGTCATGTACTAGAGAATATTATTTTCCTTGAGCTTAAGCGTAGAGGATACAATATTTTCATCGGCAAAATTGATGATGTCGAGGTGGATTTTGTGTGCATTGATGAAGAAGATATTAAGTATATTCAAGTGGCTGCAAGCATTCGTGATGAGAAAACCTTAGAAAGAGAACTGAGACCTCTTGAAAAAATAGATGATCATTATCCGAAGTATATTATGACTTTGGATCGAGATCCAGTTGCTGATTATAGCGGAATAAAGTGTATTAACGCTTTGGACTTTCTCTTGCGAATAATAGATATTTGATTAACCTTGCATCCGGCATTACCCGGCATCTATCCGGCACTCGCAGCCAAGGGTGCTCTGGGGCGAGGTTAGGAATCCGGCATTACCCGGCACTTATCCGGCATCTATCCGGCATGCCGGATAGTGCCGGATAAACAATCGGTCTCTGGTGCCTACCCAGGCATTAATGCCGGATAGATGCCGGATAGCCGTCTGATACTTTTTGCATTGTACTGCAATAACTTCTTTGATTATTTTTCCGAGAGACCTCAGTTTTCGCCACCTAATATGTAGTTTATACAGTTTTCATATCACTGCTAGCGGATATACTGGAAGTATAGTCGTGGGAAATCAGTTCGCATCAGATAGATCTGATTGAATCATGATAGTAATGACGAATTAACTTCTAAACAAAGCGAGGTGCCTCAATGAAAGCTAATAAAACTGTTGACCCCGGAACTGTTCGACTTTTGCCAGAGTCTCTTTTTGCGTCGAAAATGATGCTCGATCTCAAATATCTGTTGGAGCTGCAGGAGGATAGTCTGCTGCAGAATTATTATCTGGAGGCGGGCATTAATCGACCATTCGGGGCGGATGATTCGATGAAAATGCACGGCGGTTGGGAGGATCCGACTTGTCAGCTGCGTGGTCATTTTCTCGGCCATTGGTTGTCGGCGGCGGCTTGGATGTTTGAGGCGACTGGTGATGCGAGGCTGGAGGCGAAGATCCGACATATCGTGAATGAGCTGCTGCGCTGTCAGATTGAAAACGGCGGGAAATGGGCGGCGCCGATTCCTGAGAAGTACCTTGACTGGGTCGCGCGCGGCAAGCAGGTTTGGGCTCCGCATTATACGATCCATAAGCTGTTGATGGGACTGGTCGATGTCTATAAGCTGCTGAATATCCCGGTTGCGCTGCAGGTTCTCGAAGGGCTGGCTGACTGGTTTTTCGAGTGGAGCGGACAGTTTGAGTATGACAAGATGCAGGATATCCTCGACGTCGAAACCGGCGCGATGATGGAGGCTTTTGCCGATTTGTATAGCATCACGGCAAAAGACAGGGACCTTGAGCTGATGAACCGTTATGCGAGAATACGCTATTTTGATCGTTTGATTGCGGGCGAGGATGTTCTTACGAACCAGCATGCGAACACGACGATTCCGGAAGCCCATGGTGCTTGTCGTGCATACGAGGTCACCGGCGACAGCAAGTGGCTGGCAATCGCTGAGACTTACTGGAACGAGGCCGTTACGACACGGGCAGCCTATGTGACCGGAAGTCAGACTCAAGGTGAGATCTGGACGCCAAAAGCCGAGCTGGGTGCTCGTTTGGGTGGTAAAAATCAGGAGCATTGTGTTGCTTATAATATGATTCGCTTGGCGGATTATCTTTATAGAGTTTCGGGTGACAAGAAGTATCATGATTATATTGAGCTGAGCCTTTATAACGGTGTACTGGCGCAGACCTTCTGGGATGGCTATTCTGGCAGCAGTGTCCCTCAGCTGGGTTCTGATAATGATATGAAGGTCGTCAGCTATTTTCTGCCTCTGGAAGCGGGCGCTAAAAAAGCGTGGGGTTCTAAGACCAACCATTTCTGGTGCTGTCATGGATCGGCAGTACAAGCCTGCGCGACTTTTGACCGATGGGTTTACTATGTGGAAGAGGCGGATCAGTCGAGGTCAGATGATGTGGTTCAACCGCGGTCTTCAACTCCCAACAAGTTGATTATAAATCAATACATCCCTTCTGTTTACGAGGCGGACGGTGTTAAGGTTCGTCTTAATTTTGACAAACAGATTGAGTTTGACAATTACCCCAAGAGCGAGAAGTGGCTGCTTGAAAACGCTTGTGATATTGAACTAGCTTTGAAGCTGCGTGTGCCGTCATGGAGCTCGGACATGTTTGAATTTTATGTTGACGGCGTGTCAGTATCGCCTGAAGTCGAGGATGGTTACATTTTACTTAAGCTCGACTCCGGTAAAAGCGCTGCTGTCTTGTTCTTCCCTCGCCTGACTACAGTTCAGCTGTCTGGTTCAAGTCGATATGCCTTCCGTTATGGACCATATGCATTGGCCGGTTTGACTGAGAAAGACGTCGCGCTTGTCGGCGATCCTTGTGAGCCAGAAAAACTGCTGCTGCACGATTGTGAGCGCCAGTGGTCACAATGGCTGCTGCATTTCAAAACGACCGGACAGGATGAAAACATCGTGTTCCGGCCGCTCTTTACGATTGGGCATGAGAGTTATACGACTTATTTTGAGTTCAAGTGATGATAGCATAGTGCTATCCGGCAACTATCCGGCATAATGAGAACAGTCGGCCCAAACGAACGGTTCGCTACCCGGCATTACCCGGCAGCTATCCGGCAGCTATCCGGCAACTATTCGGCATAATGAGAACAGTCGGCCCCAACGAACGGTTCGCTACCCGGCACTACCCGGCATGCCGGATAGTGCCGGGTAAATATTTGCTGCCTAATGTGAATCCCACGCGGAGTGCCGGGTAAGTGCCGGATAATCGAAAGATGAGTGTTGGATTACTGCCTGGCTGTCATATTAAGCATTCGAGATTTCTTGAAGAAACGAGTTTACTTTTTCAAAGTATCCATCAGCATCTGTAATCAGAGATTTTGCATGCTCTGCTTCTGGCACAAGTAGCAGGTCTTTGAAGCCACTATTATGTTCATGCATAATGTGTGCATGTTCGGGTAGAATGAACGTATCTTCCTCACCATGAATAAATAAAATAGGGATTTCATTATTCTGCAGCGCTTTGTATGGAGAGACGTCCTGATAAAATAGTCCGAAGCGAAACTTGCTGACTATGCTTATCGGATATATAAGCCAGGCAGGCAGTTTGTTCTGCTGCTTCATTAAGTAAGTTAAGGTTTTTGTTAGATCAGCATATCCACAATCGCTAATTAGAAACTTTACAGCTGGTTTAGATGCTAGAGCCATTACGCTCAGTGAGCTTCCCATAGATTCGCCATGCAGCCCTAAATATATATCGCTGCCATATCTTCTATAAGAGTCTTGGATTACTTGAAGTAAATCCTTGTGTTCAATCAGGCCCATTAGATTAGTAGTCCGAGTGTTTTCACCATGTCCTCTGGTGTCATATATAATGCAGTTAAAATCCATTTTTCGAAATAGGTTTACATACTTTACACTACCCATTCTGTTATATCCATATCCGTGCGATATGATAATGAATTTGTTCGATAAATCTTGAGAAGGTATAAATGTCGCGTGTAATTGATAGCTATCAAAGGACGAGATCGAGTAATCTGTCTTATCCAGCTGATCATAATTCCCATAGACTCCCATGCTTTGCTCAATAGCTCTTGCATCCTCTATAGAGAAGTATTTTGGTTTAGCGACAGACGAGGACATAATCCAACCGATGACTAGTATGAGCAATAAAGCTGCTGCAATAACAGAGAAGGCTATGATCATTATATTTCCACCTCCTGCTTAAGCTTTTGAACGCTTATTTTTGTTGTGTCCATCTGAAGCCTCAGATCGCTGGCTTGCTGTATATCTTCCTCACCAACGTCTTTGTAACGCAGGAATAAGATCAGAGCAATCGCTCCCAGCGCCGCCGCTACAACGCCAGACAAACGAATTCCTAAAGAATTCGAAGGCGAGTTTCCTAGCAGCAACAACGAGGAAAACAGAAGCATAGCAACCATTTGCCCCATTTTATTCATAAAAGTCTGAAACGCGAAGAACATGCCCTCTTTGGGTTCGCCGGTAACTATGGAATCTATCTTCGCGAAATCCGCAACGATTGCATTTGGTAGAATTCCGAATATTGCGAATCCAACTCCAGCCATCAATGAGAATATGC
>CAZSLR010000157.1:0-5017 GCA_964607635.1 uncultured Oscillospiraceae bacterium | reverse complement strand
ATATTATCTCGCCTCTGATCGGAATATCTATTATACTCGGCCAGTCATCAGGTTTAACAAGACCTTTCTTAATGAATGATTTCCAGTGGACATGATCGCTTATACAATTAGCATGCTTTTCTAGTATTTCATTATAATTATCAGGAATCATCTTCAAAGCAGCAGCTCGAACACTATTCTCATTTCTCTTAGCTTCAAGAATTTTTCGCTCCTCCTCTTTTCTAACTCTTTCCGCATCTAGCTTGATAAACTCATATTGCTTCCTTCTGTTATCATCATAAATTTCAAAACAACGTTTAATGCACCGGTCTATTTCATGCTCATCTCAAGGGAAGTATACCCACTTCTTAGCTTCAGAGTAATCCAACAGTATTTCCTCAAGCTCTACTATATTCTTTTCAACATCTTTATACTTATAGAAATTGGATAGATCAATCTCTAACAGAGGCAACTTAAGAGATCTGACTTTTGCAAGTTTATCGAAATTGACAAAATGAGTGACTGCGATCTCAACTGCCACATCAATCCCGTCCAAATTAAGAATAATATCTGGGATAATTCCATCAAGAGATTTTTCAACAGTCACTGATTTAACTTCTTTATATCCTCCCTTAACAACTTTTCCAGTAACATACTCACTAAATTCTTCTGCGGAGTCAATTGAATGATGACTACTCCAACTCTCGAAATTATCCGAAATAATATAGTCTCGATCTATCAGCTCTGACCTTAGTATTCCAACATCTCTTCTCGGAAGATAAAACATACTCGCACGTGCTATTATATCCTTCGATAATATGTGAAGTATCGTTTCGAATGCTGCATGAAGGTCACAAAAGCATCCTTTGTGCGCAAAATGGTGCTCGCGCGCATTTCCCAATCTCGCCAAAACCGGCTCTTTGCAATTTGGACAATAGCAGCCACATTTCTCACCTCTCTGTTCAAGTGGTATATCGTTTATGTGGACAAGCTTATTATTTCTTAACGCATAAGGAAGTTTAATCACCCTTGACACCCCAACTCATCAATGCGTAAATATATAGAGAACCATATCTCTATATATGAACTCTCTATATTTACAAACTACAAACTCTATCTATCGCGAGAATACATAAAAATAGATTATTTATCAACAAACATACTATCTTCAATATCAGAATCAGATTCTTCAATTATTCTCGCCCATTCTTCAATTGAATCTTTTTATCATCATTCTCGGTGTTGAAATAATAAAAAGGCAACGCCAACTTAAAATTACGTACGAGCTTCTTTGTTAACGTTGATTTAGCTGAATCAATCAAGGCACTTATAAGCTCTTTAGAGGTGTAACCTGCATTCACAAACCGCTCATAATTGTCATCAATCATATGTTCTTTGCGTATTCGGATTTCATATTTTTGATTATAGATCATATCTTCCGGATTATCTATGTAACATGCGATTTCAGGAAGTTTGTCAAAATCAGAAGCAGCCACATCATACCCACACCGGCAAATGTAGCCACCGTCACCTCCCATCCTTTTACCGATTATTGACGCTTAATGATTGCACTTGCACACGGCCAGATGGTAAAATCAGGTGGACTTGCGCAGTCCGCGCAAGCAACGATGTCCTCCGCCCTTGCGGCCTTAAGATGAAAGGATGTGAACGGGCGTTACAAGCGATCAGCAGCTGATCCATCGCCCCCCAATCAACATGAAGAAAAACAATTCGGATAACGCAAATAATGAACCGGTAGTCCCTTACGGCCAGCCCTATCGCGCCGACCCTACCTGGAGCACCCGGCAAAAGTCGAGCCATCGCAGGTCAGATGCTTCTGCACCAGAGCAGCCAAAACAGGCGGATCAGGTGCCACAGCAGCCGGCACCACAGCAATACGCTCGTCAGACTTACAGCGAACAGCCGCAGGTTTTCAACCCGGCTGCAGAACAACGCGGACGAAATGCTCAGAGACAGCATCAACAGCCGCACCATCAATACGCGCAGCAGCCAGCCTTCGCGCCGCAGCATCCACAATATGCGCAGCAGCAATATGGCCAGCAATACACTCAGCAACAAGTTCAACGCCCACAACCACAATACGCTCAGCAGCAATACGCGGCGCAACCACAATATGCTCAGCAACAACAGGGTTATGGCGCACCACCTCCGGGCTACGGCGGCAACGGCGGTGGTAATGGCAGCTATGGCGGCGGCAACGGCGGAGGCCCACGTGGCCGCCAGCCCAACGGCAGCAGTAACGGCAACAGTAATGGCGGCGGCCAGCCGCCCAAGAAAAAACGCAAGAACAAAGCCCTCTGGATCACCCTGGCGATACTCGCGTCACTCCTGCTGATCGTAGGTTCAATCTACGGCTACTACATCAGCCGCTACAATCGCGACGTTCTTGTCGATCAAGGCTTCGCTGACGACTGGGACGACATCGATACAGAAGGCTCAGGTCCCGCATCACTCCAGGATATTGAAGGCAACAGCGACCCGATCATCCGAGTCAAACAGAAGGACAAGAACATCGAGAACATTCTTCTGCTCGGTGTAGATGGCGGGGACATGGGAGACGCCGGTCACCGCTCCGATAGCATGATGATCGTCAGTATTAACAAAAAGGACAAAACGATCAAAATCGCCTCCCTGATGCGTGACATCTGGGCCTATAATCCAACACGCGATAAATACGACAAGCTGAACTCGGCCTATTCATACGGCGGACCCGGACAAACAGTCAACGTAATCAACCATAACTTCGACATGGATATTCAAAAATTCGTTGTCACTGACTTCAACGGACTGATCAATCTCGTCGACGTGCTCGGCGGAATTGAGCTTGAAGTTACAGATGCAGAAGTGCCCCATATTCAGGGACTCCCGGCAGGCGGCACCGTCAAGCTCAGCGGCTCTCAGGCCCTCGACTACGCCAGAATAAGAGTGATCGACTCCGACTTTTCCCGGGTTGAACGCCAGCGAAGAGTCATCATGGCCATGCTCAGCACCATGCGCAGCGAGGACCCCAAAACCCAGGTCGATACAGTCAACGAATCGATGCAATACGTGCGCTCAAATATCAGCGGCGGCGAGCTTACCGGCGACCTCATGAACATGGTCCTCTCCGCCTCCTCCGGCATCGATCAGAAAACCATTCCGGAAGAAGGCATGTACACAGTCAACGCCAGCGGCACCTGGTACATGGAGCTCGATTGGGATCGTCAGGTCGAATCACTGCACGAATTCATCTTCGGCAAATAACCACACCCGCAACCAGCAACACATATATATATTGCGATATTACGACCGAAGTCCAGGGCAACTGACAGCGCTCTGGACTTCTTGCAGGTCAAGGTGTAAAATTGTAATGCTCTGCCACGATTGTTTTTCTGACAGGGACTCTCGACTGGAGAAATAACACAATGGCAAAAGACATGTTCAAGCGAACCTGGTCATATGTTCAGAGCAAACCGGCAATTCTAATATCCGCCGCCGCAGTACTCTTTCTAATCATCGGTATCGCCTCCGTTTACGGCTATTATCTCCATCGCTACAATCAAGAAGTGAAAATGAACCAGGGCTACGCCGACAGCTGGGAAGAACTCTCCGGCAATACTACACCGGCAAAAGACGACAGCCTTGGCGAGCCTTCTGCTCCTAAGCCTGACACCGGAAGCGGGGCAATCTCCGATCAGGATAAAGATGAAAATATACTCGATCAATATGAGGACATCAATAACCACCTCATACGTAAGACTCCAATCGATAAAAATGTTGAGAACATCCTTCTGATCGGCGTCGATGCCGGCGATATAGAACAAGGCGATCACAACTCAGATACGATGATCCTCGTAAGCTTCAATAAAAAAACTAAAACAGTCCGGGCAGTATCATTGATGCGCGATATCTGGGCATATTATCCCAACCGCGGCGGCTACGACAAGCTTAACGCAGCCTTCTCCTATGGCGGACCCGGGCAAACTGTTAACATCATAAACGAGAATTTCAATCTGGATATACAGAAATACATCGTCACTGACTTCGACGGTCTCAGTAATCTCGTCGACATAATGGGCGGAATAGAGCTGCAGATTTCCAACGCGGAAGCCCGCCATATCAACGGCCTCAGCAACGGCGGTGTTATAAATCTGACAGGCACGCAAGCCCTCGATTACGCCCGCATCAGAGTAATCGACTCCGACTTCTCCCGCGTCGAGCGCCAGCGCAACGTAATACTCGCCATGCTCAACAAATTCCTCGCCAAACCACCACAACAACAGCTAAGCGCCATCGACAAATCTCTGAAATATGTCCGCTCAAACATCCCCGCCAGCCAGATCACCGGCGACCTGCTCGACCTCGTCCGAGCCAGCAGCACCGAGATCGCCCAAATGACCGTCCCCGAATGGGGCTACTACTCCGTCAACGAAGGAAACATCTGGTACATGTCGCTCGACTGGGACGGTCAGAATGAATCATTGCATAATTTTCTGTATGAGTAGGGATGTGTCAGCAGATCGTAGATCTAGTCGAACAAGCTTTATTTGAGTTCATTTAGTTCTTTCACAAGCTTGTATGAAATAAGATTGTATGGCTCAGTAGCCATGTACGCATGCTCAGAGTGCATATATTCAACCACTTCATTCGTACTCATGGTTTTAAATGTCTTTGAAACAAGTCGCAAAATATCGATTTCTTTCTTGCTAAAACGGTTCAGTGATACTTTTCCATTTGGAATAATTCTATAACCAATATCATCATTTATTATTTTCTCTTCAACACTCACCGTTGGCAGATAAATTATTTCATCATATCCAAGCGGCAACGCGCCAAAAGGCATATGCTTATACACTAATCCCATCATCGATTTCCCATGTCTGATGAAATGAATAGCATCCGCATACCACAGCAGCTTCATCAATTTGACTCTATACAACATATTGATCTGGTAAGCAAAATAACCGATAACATCAGCAACTTTAGTGAACCCTCCCCGCCTAAGCCAAGAGCTTAGACGGGGCTTCCCCTGCTTTAG
>CAZSLR010000156.1:3121-5022 GCA_964607635.1 uncultured Oscillospiraceae bacterium | reverse complement strand
TGCGTTTACCCCCGGTTGTGCCACTTTGACTGCGTTTGCCCTCGTTTGTGCCACTTTGATTTACGCTGGCAAAAGCCGTCCTAACGTAGTTATACCAGTACTTTGAGGCCCTTCGATAAGCGGTTTTTAACCGGCACAGAAGTTCCGGTTAAAATATCTATAATCAACGCCTGTAATCCAGTGATTACAGGCGTTTCCGATGATTTGAGGCAGATATTCAACCTGGCACTTTCGCACCCGGTTACCCCCCGGTTGATTGCGGTTGGGGTCAGGCAGGGCCACTTTGACTGCGCTTGATTGCGCTTGAGGCCAGGAAGTGCTCGCTTACCCCCGGTTGTGCCACTTTGACTGCGTTTGCCCCCGGTTGTGCCACTTTGATTTACGCTGGCAAAAGCCGTCCTAACGCAGTTGTACCAGTGCTTTGAAGCCCTTCGACAAGCGGTTTTCAAACGGTTCAAGGGAACCGTTTGAAATATCTAAAATCAACGCCTGTAATCCAATGATTACAGGCGTTCCCGCTGTTTTGAGGCCGATATTCTATTATTTCAAATATTCGAAGCTCTGATCGAGCAGAGCCAGAGCCTGATCCTCAGGAACAGGCCGGCTGATGAGATATCCCTGCACATATTGGCAGTTACTCTCACTGAGATAGTGGTATTGAGGCTTGGTCTCAACACCCTCAACAACAACATCCAATCCGATCTCCCTAGCCAGTGAAACAATCGCCTGAACGATTCTGCGATCTGTGACATTATCTACGATCTCATCAATGAAGGACTTATCGATCTTAACAACATTAATCGGCAGCTTCTTAAGATATGTCAGTGATGAATAGCCGGTTCCGAAATCGTCAAGATAGATCAGCAAACCATAATTCTGCAAATAGGCCAATTTCTGACTACTGAGCTCGAAGGAATCCAGCAAGCAGCTCTCTGTTATCTCCAACGCCACACTACCGCGCTTAAGCTCATAATGATCAAATAACGCTGTAACTTCCTCAACGAAATAGCTCTGCTGCAGCTGAATCGCTGATATATTGCAGGATACACAGAGTCCAAGATGCTGGATACTGGCAGCAAAAGCGAAGACCTCATCCATGACCCATTGTCCGATCTCAATGATCAATCCGCTCTCCTCAGCTACCGGGATAAATTTCGCAGGAGATACTGGGCCATAAACAGGACTATTCCAGCGCAACAAAGCTTCGAAGCCCTTAATGGCACCTGTCACAACATCAAACTGTGGCTGATAATGCAGATGAAACTCATGATTTCGAATCGCGCTGCGCAGCTGATTATCCATGTCCACACGCTCTGACATCTGCTCCACCAGCTGACGGTTGAAGAAGCTGTAGGTATTCTTACCTGAGTTTTTGGCCTGATACATTGCCATTTCAGCATGCTTCATCAGGACCTCCATATTATCGCCGTCACGCGGGTAGATCGCTACACCGGTACTGACTGTTATATAGTAATGATTATCACCATAGTAAAAAGGCTCCGCGAACAATTGAACGATCGATTCAGCCAGACCATCAACATAGGCCAGCGAATCACCTGCTGACTGAAAAAGCACGAACTCATCACCGCCGATTCTGGCGAGAACCGTTTCAGGTCCAGCCAGAAGCTTGAGCCTTCTGGTAACCTCCTGCAGCATATTATCGCCGACAGTATGACTATAATGATCGTTTATGTTTTTGAAATTATCGATATCAATGAAGAACAAAGCCCTATATCTCGAATCAGGTAATCTACGATGAACAGCGTTCATCATCTCATGCATGACATATGTGCGGTTGGGCAAACCGGTCAGACTATCAAAATAAGCCAGTTGGCGAATTTCATCCTCATAGAGCTTACGCTCAGTGATATCTGTCAGCGAGCCTGCGCGTCTGATCACAA
>CAZSLR010000156.1:0-3021 GCA_964607635.1 uncultured Oscillospiraceae bacterium | reverse complement strand
ACCTTGTCATGATCCTCAGCTTCCTTGACCTCAAGCGCACAGGACTGATTTAGTCTCTGGGCATACATCTGAGTAAAAACCGGAGGCATATGCTGTACTACTACAATACCCGGCATATCTACAGGCAGAGCCTTGATGATCTCATAAAGAGCCTCTGTTCCACCTGTTGAGGCGCCCATAGCGATCAGATTTACAGCGTTTGATCCGCCCTTGGCTGCTGCACCGGCAGCCTGTACCGGTGTCGACGCTGCGGCTCTGGCCACAGCACGTCCGGCACGGCGGTTAGCCGTTGATGATATTTTGATTTTGATCTTAAGGTCGTTGATAAATACACCGTAGCCCATGCCCATTTTGGCATCAGGCTTAGCGACAAAATCAACTGCACCGGCACTCAGGGCATCGAAAACAATATTATTAGCCGAACTGACAACGACTACTGGAATATCAAATCTGGGCATGACCTTCTTAAGAAAATCTATGCCATTCATGCCTGGCATCTCAACATCCAGTGTAATAACATCAGGCTGTGTACGTTCTATTACATGAATCGCTGCATCAGCATCGGGGGCCTCGCCCACGACCTCGAGATCAGGATCCTGACCAATATGGGTACGCATGGCCTGACGGAAAAAAGCTGAATCATCAATCACCATGACTTTGATTTTGTTCTTAAGCATACAAGTATCTCCTTATGACAGAGCTGGTTTTCTATATATCGATGGGCTGATATATTCGAAGCCCTGAAGGTTTCTGCCCAGTGTCTCCGAGTGGCTGATGAAAAAATATCCACCCGGTTCAAGAGCATCAAAATATTTCTTTACGAGAGTCTGACGAGTCGCCTCGTCGAAGTATATCATAACATTTCGACAGAAAATAAAATGAAACTTTTTCTTAAACGGGAAGGTATTCATCAGGTTGAAGCTACGAAAAAGAATCATATCCTTAATCTGATGCGTCACCTGATATTGATCATTCTCGTTCGGCTTGTGGAAATAGCGTCTCTTCCACTCTGGTGGAAGATCCTCAACCTGCTCGCCCTCATAGATACCAGACGAAGCCTTGAGCAGAATCCTATTTGAAATATCTGTAGCCAGTAATCTGACATTCCAGCTGTTGCGATCTATGCCCAGAGCATCGGAAAAAGTCATAGCGAGTGTATATGGCTCTTCTCCGGATGAGCAACCCGCGCTCCAGCCTCTGATCTCCTTATTAGGGACCCAGGTCTTCAGATCTGGCAGCATTTTCTGTTTAATGAAATCGAAGTGATCCTTTTCGCGCATGAAGAATGTATGATTAGTCGTAATCCTTTCGACAAACTCGCGATGCATCTCGCCTGTTTTGTCATGGCTGAGAGCATCAAGATATTCATCATAGCTCTTGTAGCCTTTTTTCTGCAAAACCATATTAAGCCGGCCCTCGAGCAGGACTTTTTTCTCCTTGCCCATGTGGATGCCGACCTTGTCCTTGATATATTTGACAAGCCTGTCAAATTCGTTTGGCTTCAGTTCCATTCTTCATGACCCCTTCATTCAGTCCGGCCGTCGCATTTTCTACGACGGCCGGCCAAACAATTATTTATTCTTCAAGTCCGAAATCTTCGGCCTTGGCTGGATCCCTCGAAGGATCCGTTGCTGCCTCGTCGGCAGCCTTTTCCTGTGTCTTGTACTTGGCTAGAAGATCTACATCCTCTTCGGAGTCAAATTCAACTGTCAAATCAGCTTCATCGGATATATCGTCAGAAGCAGCTTCTGCTTCTAACGTATGAATAGCCTCATAGCCCTCATCATCAGCTATCAGTGTATTCTCAGAATACTCGTTCCAGTCTCCATCATCTTCCAAATCAGCGACATCAACAATATCAGCTGCAGCCTGAACTGCCATTTTATCAGCACGAGTGCTGCCCTTGGTCTGACCCATTGAGAGTCTGAACTGGCTGATAGCCTCATTAAGTGTCTGTGCCTGATTCTTAAGAGCTTCACTGGCAGCAGCGCTCTCTTCCGAGGTAGCGCTGTTGTTCTGGACAACACGTGATACCTGCTCGATGCCGTTCATTATCTGACTGAGTCCACTGGCCTGCTCATTAGAGGCTGAAGCGATATCGCTTACCAGCTTTGCGGTCTCGTCGATGCTCTCGACGATATCCTTAAGCGACTTGGCGGTGCCATCAGCGATCTTGTTGCCGGCCTTGACCTTGTCCAGAGTACTCTCAATATATGATGTTGTTTCCTTGGCAGCCTGCGAGCTTCTCATAGCAAGGTTTCTGACCTCTTCCGCTACGACCGCGAATCCGCGTCCATGCTGGCCAGCTCTTGCTGCCTCAACTGCAGCGTTCAGCGCCAGGATATTGGTCTGGAAGGCAATATCGTCGATTACCTTAATGATCTTGCCGATATTCGAAGAAGCTGTATCGATAGCCTTCATAGCGGCCTGCATCTGCTCCATTTGCTCATTACCGCCCTCTGCAGCCTGTTTTGCCTTCTCAGATATCTCACTGGCTGTTCGTGCATGTGCGGCGTTAGATTTTGTCGCGCTTGTGACCTCAGTAATTGAGGCTGAGAGCTCTTCAACTGAGCTAGCCTGCTCTGTAGCTCCCTGTGACAACTGAGCACTGCCATTTGAGATCTGCATAGAACCGGCAGCTACCTGGTCAGCAGTTGATGCGATATCTCCGAGGATGCCATTCATAGATGCCAGAGACTTGTTGATGGCATCGCTGATGACCTGATATTCGCCCTCATATTCGCCTTCCATGGTTTCGGTGAGATCACCATCGGCCATGGCTGACAGAACGATCTTCATCTCCTGCAGAGGAGCTGACATAGCCTTAAGCGCTTCATTAAGATTGCTTACGACCTCAGCATAGGCGCCCTTATAGTCAGAAGCGTCTGCCTGATAAGATAGATTACCGCTCTTAGCGGCGTCAGCAACCGCACTGGCGGCCTTACCCAACGACTGAACTGATTCCATCATGCCAACGATAGAGGGCAGCAGCTTATTATTTTCATGAGCAGCCTCCAGCTT
>CAZSLR010000155.1:0-5031 GCA_964607635.1 uncultured Oscillospiraceae bacterium | reverse complement strand
AATCAAAACAGGTCCAGGTGCTGGTGGTCTCGAAGCGCCATTTTGCTTGCGAAGCTGACGATAAAACCAGAGCCGCAGCTGATTGACAGCTCGTCTTGCCTGTTCGGAAAAAGCAGGACCTGTCCGAAAAATCACATGACCATTTTTGTTCAGGAGTGTAATCTGTATACCGGCCAAAGCAGCCGCTGCGCGGCTGACCGCCTCCAGACCGGATATAGCCTGCCGGCTATTGCGGCACTTCTTGCCATCTCGGCTCTGAGTCTGGTTCTCACCTTGCTTATCTGCCACTTTTTATCCTCCTGCCAAGTCTTCATAGTGTGATTTTAGCCTAAATGACATAAGTGAAGCAATAAATTGCGTGATTTGATCTTGTTAGTTTATTTTTGCGGTATATTATCAGACAACATATAGCATAAATCTTCCTACAAACATGAGTTATACAGCCTTGTTGTTTATTGCTAATATGATTTAAGGCGGAGGGTATTTGATATGAAAACTAATATGGAAACCAGCGCGGGCAAATCTGCATATATTGCAGCAGTCACACTTGTTGATGCTGGTTATAGGGATGGAATCTTAGAATCATCTGATCGAATATACGCATATAACAGACTATTGGCCAGACTCGGACTGGATGGAAGCATTCAACCTTCATTTGGTTTAGATCAAAAAAGCAAGTCGGTTTATGATTGTGTTCAAGAGTTGATCATTTACGCGATCGGCAAGGGTATGATAGATGATGTATTTGATCATAGAGAGATATTTGCGGCAGAGCTGATAGACTGTCTAATGGCAAGACCTTCAGAGATCAACAGGTACTTTTACCAGCTGCACAGCAAATCTCCCGCTAGGGCAACAGATTGGTTTTATCAATTCTGCAAGAACGTTCAATATATTCAGGTCGCAAGAATAAGTAAAAACGTTTCATATAAGGCGGCATGCGAGTATGGCGAGCTGGACATCACGATAAATTTATCTAAGCCGGAAAAGAATCCAGCTGATATAGCAGCTGAAAGGAATATGATCAGAAGCGATTATCCTCGTTGCCTGCTATGTGCCGAGAATGAAGGGTATAAAGGCAGAGTGGGTCATCCGGCCCGCGCTAATCACAGATTGATCAGCATGCAGGAGCTCGCAGGTGAGCAATGGTTTTTTCAGTATTCACCTTACTCATACTACAATGAGCACTGTATAGTACTGTCAGACGAACACAGACCAATGAAGATTGATCGAAATACCTTTGTCAGGATCACATCCTTCCTGGATCGCTTTCCTCATTATTTCATAGGCTCAAACGCGGATCTGCCGATTGTTGGCGGGTCTATACTTAGTCATGATCATTATCAGGGCGGACGCTTTTCCTTCGCGATGGACAGAGCCCCGGTTGAGGAATACTTTTGCCTGAAATCTTATCCAGGGATCAAGGCGGGAACAGTCAAATGGCCTATGTCTGTCATCAGACTAAGCAGTACGAATAAGAGTGAGCTAATTGAATGTTCTGCAGCTGTTTTGAGTCATTGGCGTGAGTATAATGATGTCAAGGCTGATATTAAGGCTAATACAGGTGTTGAGCCGCATAATACGATTACTCCAATAGGTCGGAAACGTGGTGATGAATATGAAATTGATCTGGTATTGAGAAATAACCGTTGTACCGCGGAGCATCCACTTGGACTATTCCATCCGCATGAGGATGTTCATCACATTAAAAAGGAAAATATCGGTCTGATCGAGGTAATGGGTCTTGCAGTTCTACCGGCAAGACTTGTTGACGAGCTGGCTCAAGTCGCGAACATTTTATCTGGCGGCAAGTCTGAGCCCCTTTCTATTCACCTGCCTTGGACCGAGGAGCTGGTGCAGAAGTATGGCAGAAGTAATAGTTCAGAGGATTCGGCTGAAATAGTGCGAAGAGAAACTGCGATCAAGTTTGAGCGTGTACTCGCTGACGCAGGCGTATTCAAGCGAGATGTAAGTGGCCGCAAGGCTTTTGCCAGGTATATAGGAGATCTTGCTGCCAGTATCTAAATAGACATTTTCTGCTGCCTGTGGTACAATTTTGTGGCGCGCTATGTCAGTAGGCGATACTGTAAGCTCAGTGTCGGGCCATATACATTGCAGCGTGGAAACAGGAGGAAAATATGCCATTATCGCAAAAGACAATAATCAGGATCATCGCAGGAGCAGGTGTTCTGCTGCTTCTCGCTATAATCGGCTTCAGTTCAGTATTCACTGTTGGAGAGAGTGAACAGGCAGTTATTACGACCTTTGGCAAGTATACCAAGACGGTTGATGCAGGACTCAATGTCAAGCTGCCATGGCCTATACAGAATGTAAGAATCTTGCCAGTCAATCTGACGCAAAAGATCGAGCTCGGCTATCGTGAGCAGGGTGAGGGCCAGTACGTAACTGTTCCTGAAGAAAGCAATATGATAACCGGCGATATGAATATCGTTAATATAGATTTCTTCGTTGAATGGAAGATCAGTGATCCCTTCAAGTATTTATTTGTAACTGAGAATCCAAACGCTATTTTGCGTAATATGATTCAGAGCAGTGTCAGGTCTGTTGTCGGTATTCGCAAGATAGATGATGTTTTGACTACCGGCAAGATTCAAATTCAGGCAGATGTAAAAGAAATGCTGACTGAGAATCTGATGGATAATGATATTGGCGTTATGGTGCTGGATGTTAAAATTAACGACTCTGAGCCGCCAACAGAAGAAGTTGCCAAGGCTTTTCGTGATGTAGAGACCGCCAAGCAGAAGAAGGAAACGGCTCTTAATCAGGCCTTGCAGTATAGAAACAGTAATTTGCCTGCAGCCAATGCTGAAGCAGACAAAATCGTCAAAGACGCTGAAGCTGCCAAGGAATCGAAGATAAACGAAGCTATCGGTGAGCGCGATCGTTTCCTGTCAATGTTTAACGAATACGCGAATTTTCCGGAGATAACGAGGCAGAGAATGTATCTTGAGGCGCTTGAAAAGGTTCTACCCGGTGTTGAGCTATTTATTGATGATGGAACAGGAACAAGTAAGATCCTGCCTTTGTCCCCGCTATTTGGTGAAAACTCAGAAGCTGACAGCAGTCAGACATCACCTTCTGTAAACAATAATCAACCCCATACACCTGAACAGACACTTCCTGCTGATGATGTGACAGGAGGTACAGAGGGATGAAAATGAGAAACAAAGTTATTATTGCTGTTTTAGCAGTCATTTTGATAATTACAGCCAGCTCATCAGTTTATACTGTGAGAGAGGGAGAATTCGCCTATATTACTCAGTTTGGTGCCATCAAGAGAACTGAAACTGATGCAGGTCTTAAGCTGAAGATTCCTTTTATCGAGGATGTAAACCGTCTAACCAGCAGACAGATGATTTATAATGTGAACCCTTCTGAGGTATTAACAGCAGACAAGAAGGCTATGATAGTTGACAGTTATTCTATCTGGAGAATTGAAGATGTTACGATTTTTATCAGGACAGTCGGCAATATCAATGAGATGCAGAAGCGTATCGATGCCAGTACATACAGTGTTATCAAAAACATGATGGGCAACCTTATGCAAAGTGAGATCATCGCTGACGGTGAGGGTGGAAGAAACACACTCAATCAGCAGATCACAGATCAGGTTTCATCAAACCTTCGCGGTTATGGTGTCGATGTTATGAGTGTTGAGATCAAGAGATATGATCTGCCAAGTGATAATACTGCGGCGGTATACGATCGAATGATTTCAGAACGAGCACAGATGGCTGAGACCTTCAAGGCAGAGGGTGAATACGAAGCTGCCAAGATTAGAAATGAGACTGATAAGGAAATCGGGATCCTGCTTGGTGAAGCAAGAGCACAATCACAGAAGCTGCTAGGTGAAGGCGAAGAAGAATATATGAAAATTCTCAAGGAGCTATATCAAGACGAAGCGAAAGCAGATTTCTATTTGTTTGTACGTGAGCTTGACGCGCTGAAGAATACGCTGCAGGGTGACAAAACAATAATTCTTGGTCCTGATTCACCAATAGTAGATATTCTAAACAACAGAAGTCTGAAGGCGGAGTAAGTTGAGTAATTCTTACTGTGATGTTATCAGGTCAGACTAATCAATATTTATCGAGACCTCGCCGTTGAAAATATAGGCGAGGTCTTCGCTATTTTTGAGAATAATATTGTGCATTGCTATCTGATTGTCATATGATTTAGTTAAGAGGTGATCAGACAGTGTCAATTTGGCGGGATAGTCTCAGTGATTTCCGAATTATCCATCGTAAGGTGCTTATATTTGAGTCTCTATTTATCCTGTTATCAGGCTTCGTGTTTGTTCCCTTCATGTCATGGATGTTTGACCGATTCCTCAGATCCGGCGGTAGTGGGTATCTCGTGAATGGAGAGGTCATCACATATGCTTTTGATTGGCGCGGTGCTTTGTCCTTTATCCTGCTGGGCAGTATAATGGCTCTTTTGCTTTTTGCTGAAATCGGAGTGATTCTTGTTTTAGCGCAGAAAACTTTTTTCGGTCATAGAGTCACAGTTATGGATGCTTTGGCAACTGTAATCAAACGTGCACCAAGATTGATTGGTTTCGGCATAATTCAGTTTCTGTTATTGATGGTTCTTATTTCACCCTTTATAGAGTCTCCGATGTTGAATTATCTCCTTAGTGGGTATAATATCGATATTTTGCTCTTCAATCCTATCAGGCAGTCAATTTTCAGAATGGTGGTTACAACAATGATTATAATCATTGTGTTTCTGATTATCTGTCGTTTGATATTTTCACTTCAGCTTATTATTGTTCGCGGCCGTTCCATGACCAAGGCGATGCAGGAGAGCTGGCGGCTGACCAAGGGACGTGTTTTTAGAGTGTCAGCATCATTGGTTGCAGTTAACTTATTGTTGTTTGGACTCGCATCTGGCTTGTTGTTGTTGATAAACTATATTCCGATCTGGCTCAATATATCTGATCAGATCATGTTCATACAAACACTTACCATTGTTTTTACTGGCTATATTGGTTTTATATTGACTATGCTG
>CAZSLR010000154.1:0-5038 GCA_964607635.1 uncultured Oscillospiraceae bacterium | reverse complement strand
GTCCAACTTGAGGAGCCAATCAAGCATCCAGGCTTTTGCCAGGGTGCTTTTTTGTTGTGCCTCATTCGCCTACTCTTGTATGGTATATTTTGTGTTTAGTTGAAAATATTATCGAAGTTCGATCAACCTGTAGAATAATCTTTTCCAGATAATTAATATGAACATGTAATTATCTGCATGTTAAGCGTATTTGTAGGAGGAAAATTGCTATGGGGAGCAATCTGAGAAAATTATTATGTCTGATTATGATCATGGTACTAATTGTACTGCAGGTAGGCTGTGTTTATTTGGCGCGGACAGAGAACGATCCGACTGAAAAGCAGCAGGGAGCAGCAGCCAGCTCAGTTGATACAACAACAGCATCTGATTCTGCTGAGACTGAAGTGGCTTCTTCCGGTGAAGATCAGAAACTCAGGATAGGGTATTCAATGGCCTCTGGTGTCGGTCCTGAGTACGAAGCTTTGAAAATGAGTATTATCAATGCTGCCGGGCAAGCTCAAATTGAGCTTGAGGTATATGACGCAGGCAGCAGTCTGGAAACTGCTTTTGCCGATATGCGCAACATGATCAGTGAGGACTATGACGCGATCGGTGTACTTCCGATTTCCATAGACGATTATGAAGCTGTTCTAGAAGAGGCGAATGAGGCTGGCATACCGGTTGTCATGTTTGATCGGCCTGCTGGCAAAGCAGACTTATATGACGCTGTTATTGCTTCTGATTTTTATCAGCAGGGTGTGCTGGCAGCGGAGTGGTTGATCAATACAGGTGATTCTCTTGGCTTATCTTCAGATGATGAGTCGGTTAATGTTCTGATTCTTCATGGCGGTTTAGAGATTGGTTTGGATCAGTCAGATAAGAGATACCAGGGCTTTGTTGATACATTGGCTTCTGTGGATCGATTTGTAATAGCTGAAGAGTTTGATGGAGGATTTTATTTTGAGCAGGCACAATCTGTAGTGGCAGAGCTATTGGCTCAGGCTAAGCAGATCGATGTGGTTTTTGCCTGTAATGATTCGATGGCTCTTGGTGCTGCTGCTTCGATCGAAGCTGCGGGTAAGAAGCCTGGTGAAGATATTATTATCATTGGAGTTGATGCTTCTCCGGCCGCTATTGATTTGATTGGTTCTGGTAAGATGAATTGCACGATTGAAAGTGAACGCAGACTCGGAGAGCTTTTTATTAAATATGTTCTGGATAGCGTTGCTGGCGAGAAAACAGTTCGTGAGATTTTCCCGCAAGAAGAAGCGATCGACGCTTCGAATCTGGAAACAGCAGATATCTGGGTTGAGCAGCTTAGCTAATATGACTTCTTCTGAAGCTTCTCAATTTCCGTCTGCAGCGATCTCACAGTTTGTTCGAGGTCGCTGCTGCCATTTAGAAGAGCTCTTATTTTATCGTATAGGATCTGCTCGATCTGTGTTATCGGTATCAGGCGTCCGCTGCGGTCGGTAATTGAGCTTCTTTTGCGATTGCTGTCATAGGTTTTATAGATCAGCGGCAGCCAGGGATGATGATTGACCAGCTCGTCATTTGAATAGACATTCTGCAGCGGTGATTGGCCGTCGAGGATGGCAAAATAAGTGCTCATCGTCGGATCACAGGCCCATTTGAGAAATTCCTGTGCCTGTGCCATAGCCTGCGAATGCTTGGCGATACCGAGCCCCCAGCTGCCGAGCACTGATTTATGACCAGGAATATTTGCATATGCGACACGACCGCCGATCTGCGATTGACCGTAATTATTTATATCAGCTATGAAGGAGGCGAAGCCTACCAACATAGCTGTTTTGCCGTTATAAAAATCAGCGACTGTCTGTTCGACATTGTAATTAAGTACAGCCGGTTCACAGCTGTTGAAAATTTCGCAAAAAGAGCTTAGTCCTCTGCGGAACTCCGGAGTATCGACTGTGACCCGCTTGCTGCGGTTGAAAATATCCGCTCCATAGGCCCAGAGACGCGGCATCAGCTCTGGTATGAAAGTAGCTTGTCCGCCTGCTGCCAGTGCTGTTCCATACTCTACAGGTGAAGATGGATTGTTGCTTCGGGTGAAGAAAGCAGCGATCGCGTTAAACTCGGACCAGGTTTTTGGCGGCGCGAGTTTCGCCAAATATTGCTTCTCAAATTGCTGCTGCAGCTGTGGATCTGCGAACAGGTCCTGGCGATAGAGCAGCAGCTGTGGTCCATAGAGAAAAGGCACACCGAAATAGCTCGATCGAATGCTGCCTACCCGTTCCAACAGATCGAACAAAAAAAGCTGCTGATTCATTTTGTTAGTTACTACAAACTCAGTTAGATTGCTCAGGCAGTTCTCTTTGACCAGAAGATCAAGCCAGGGATTATCATACATATATATATCGTACTTGTTTTTATTTTTGTCTCGCATGATCTGCTCAAGAAGTGTCAGGTGATCGCAAAGCTCCGGCTCCAGACGGATACCGGTCTTATCGGTAAAATTTGGCTGAAGCTTGATGACCGCACGTGCGTTCGGAGAGTCAAGCAGCAGCAGCCGTAGTGGTTTGTCGGCTGACTCGCCGATCCGGTGATTGGCAAAAGCGATCTCACGGCTGTTGATCTTATCATTCAGGATCAACTGCTTCTTCTCAAACAGCAATGGTGACATCAGATTATCCGTCAGTATTCTGGCTGCTCTTCTGCCGAGCTGATGAGCCGGCCGCATTGTGCTGCTGATGCTGGATGCAGTATGCCTGGTGCTCCATATATCCTGGCCAAAGGAGAGCATCTCAATTTCTTTGTTCTGTTCCAGACCGGTCAGTCCGGTTAGATCAGCCGCCTGCCGCAGTCCGCTGAGAATAGTCTGCGAGGTCGAGATCAGTGCTGTTGGTTTTTGATGCTGCAGATAGGCCGCGCCAAGACGAAAAGCATCTTCTTTTGTGTTACGAATACTATGGATCAGTTCAAGCTCGATCGGCATGTCTTTTTTATTGTAGAAGTCGTGATAGGCGCTGATACACTCAGTTTCAGAGCTGAAGCCGGCAGGTCCTGTGACCAGACTGATCCGGCGATGACCTTTCATATACAGATGATCAAGCAGATAGCTGATCGTTTCGTAATAGTTGAAGCTCAAAAAGTTACTGTCTAGTCCTTCGATCCGGCGGTCAATGAACACGATTGGAATATTGCGGTAGAGAAAGCTGCTCTTGAAATATTCTGCCCTATCCGGTTGACAGCTTACAATGATCAAACCACTTATGCTCTTTTCCAGGAAGCTGTCGAGCAGCCGTTGTTCTTGTTTTGGTATATCATCAGTCAGTGCAAGATTAAAATAGTAGCCGGCTGAAGTGATTTCCTTCTCCAGTCCGGCCAGTATGAAGGAATAGTATTGATCATGAGTGTTCGGCAGTACGATCGCGATTTCCTTATTCTCGTTTGAACGAAGATTCTTGGCATAGGCATTCGGCCTGTAGTTGAGCTGATCGACAGCTTTTTGAATCTGCTCGGCTGTCTGCGGGGCGACCTTGCGTTTTCCGGTCAGATAATTGGAGACCGTTCCTATAGAAACACCGGCCAGAGAGGCCACGTCTTTTACCGTTATCATATATATACTCCTCGTACAGGTAAGCTAAATATCTGCATCTATAGTTAACATCATATTAGCTTGCGCTTCATTAAACAAGATTAAAAAAGCGTTAAAACGTTTTAATGAAAATGCGCGGCAATTGATTGACTCTGTATTGGACCAGGCTTAAGATACGGGTAAGAACATTTGCTGATTATTTAACAGGAGGTTATTACAGTGAGTAATTATATCGACCCTAAATTGGTGCCTCAGAAGACTCTGTCCAATGGCGATCAGATTCCTTGCATAGGCATGGGCACATTCGGCTCTGACCGTTTCACACCTGAGCAGGTTTCTGGTGCTGTTGCCGGCGCGATTCGTTGCGGTTATCGTCTATTTGACTGCGCTTCTGTCTATGGAAACGAGCATCTGATCGGTGACGTTTTCCAAGAGGCTTTTGACGAGGGAGTTGTTAAGAGAGAAGAGCTCTTCATTACATCCAAGGTCTGGAATGATATGCATGGCAAGGGCGATGTGCTGCTCTCGATGGCAAAATCACTTAAGGATCTGAAGCTCGATTATCTCGATGTTTATTTCGTGCATTGGCCGTTTGCCAACTATCATGCGCCTGGATGTGATGGCGACAGCAGAAATCCTGATTCAACACCTTTTTCTGTTGATGCTTTTGTCGCGACATGGCGTCAGATGGAGAAGCTGGTTGACATGGGCCTGACCAGACATATCGGTATGTCCAATATGACGATTCCGAAACTTGAGGCTGTTCTGCCGCATTGCCGCATCAAGCCATCGCTGATCGAGATGGAGCTGCACCCGAGCTTCCAGCAGCCTGAGCTCTATGATTATTGTGTCGCTCACGGTATTCAGCCGATCGGTTTCAGCCCTATAGGTTCACCTACTCGTCCTGACAGAGACAAGACTCCGGACGATATCGCTGATATTGAAATGCCGGAAGTTGTCGAAGTTGCAAAAGCTCATAATATCCATCCTGCAGTCGTCTGCCTCAAATGGGCAGTTCAGCGTGGCCAGATCCCGATTCCGTTCTCGATCAGAGAGCCTGAATATGTAAGCAATCTGCGCTGCACGACCGAGGATCCGCTGACTGATGCGGAAATGGCAAAAATCGCTTCTGCTGACAAGAACTGCCGCCTGATCAAAGGCCAGGTTTTCCTCTGGGAAGGCGCGAATGACTGGACAGATCTCTGGGATCTCGATGGTACGATCACGAAATAATTAATTATCATTTGATTTGCTCAGCCATGCTAGGATGAACATTATATTCTGGCAAAAGTCGGGTTAGATCAGGGTTAAGCATACTAAAAAGCTAACAAACACAGCCGTTCCGAGACTCTAAGGAGACGATCGGGGCGGCTGATTTAGTGGCTGTGTGAGGAACACCCGGCAACGTAGATAAAAGGGTAAATTTGAGGTAAAAAAGAGGGATGGTAAGAGTTGACAAAGGGTAGGGCGGGTGTTAATATAGTCGAGCACCTCACGGGA